>NZ_JBHWDU010000004.1:43844-149938 GCF_042734825.1 Kitasatospora sp. NPDC059648
GTGGGGGGTGTTTCGGGTTGGGCTCCCCCATTTCGTGTTCTGACGCGCGTGGGGGCCGTGTTGCGTACCGCTGCGGGGGTGGGGGGCCGGGGGCCCCGCCCCCCGGCTCAGTGTTCGGTGCTCAGCGCTCGGTGGTCAGCGCGTCAGCGCCACCACTGGACCGCCTTCTCGGCGTTGATGATGCCCGCGCCGTAGAAGCCGTTGTCGTCCGCGCCGCCCTCGCAGGTGGCGGTGAACTTACCGGTGTTGCCCGGGTTGTACACGCCGGTCGGGCAGGCGTGCGACTCGGCCTGGTTGGTCAGCAGCTCGGTCAGCTCGTCCGGGCTGGCCCACGGGAAGGTGCTGGCGAGCAGCGCGACCACACCGGTGACGTGCGGGGTGGCCATCGAGGTGCCCTGCATGTACCCGTACTTGTTGCCCGGGATCGTCGACAGGGTGCGACCGTTCTTGTCCGGGGTGTCCGGGATCTGGTAGCGGGCGTCGCCGCCCGGCGCGGCGACGGTGACGACGCCCTTGCCGTAGCTGGAGTAGTACGACTTGTCGCCGTTGACGCCGACCGCGGAGACCGCGATCACACCGGGCAGCTCGGTCGGCAGCGACAGGCAGTCGTTGGTGACCGGGCGGCTGCCGGGCTTGGTGTCGTCCGGGCTGGAGACGTCAGTGGTCTTGTGCGCCAGGTCGATGTTCTCGTTGCCCGCGGCGGCGACGTTCAGGACGCCCTTGCGCTGCGAGAAGGCGACGGCCTTGCGGACCGCGTCCGAGATCGCGGCCTGGTCCTTGTCGTTCGGGCAGTTGAACATCCACGGGTCGACGTAGTAGCTGTTGTTGGTCACCTTGAAGCCGTGCTCGCCGGCCCAGACGAAACCGCAGACCGCGTTCTCCGGGTAGATGAAGCCACCGTCGTCGACGACCTTGACCGCGGCCAGCTTCACGTTGGGGGCGACGCCGATGACGCCCTTGCCGTTCTTGGCGGCGGCGATGGTGCCGGCCACGTGGGTGCCGTGGTCGCTGGTGGTCGGCTGCCAGGCCTTCCAGTCGGTGTTCGTCCTGCCGTCGATGCAGGAGACCGACTGCGAGGCGTCCACGTTGGCCGCCAGGTCCTCGTGGGTGGCGTCGATGCCGGAGTCCAGCACGCCGACGGTGACGTTGCGGCTGCCCAGCGAGATCTTGTGCGCCTTGTCGACGCCGATCTGGCGCATGTCCCACTGGTTGGGCTCGTACGGCTCCTGGCCGTCGGCAGCGGCGGCGGCGCCGGTCGGCTCGGCGGCGACGTCGGCCTTGCCCTGGTCGGAGGCGAGGATGCCCTTGGTGCGGCTGGCACCGACGGAGTCCACACCCTTGGCCAGGCGCAGCTTCTCCGCGAACTTGGTGTCGTTCGAGCGGGCGACCACGACGCCGATCTGCTCGTAGGACTGGACCACCGTGCCGCCGAGGCCGGTGATGGCCTTCTCGACCTTCTGCACCTGGCCGTGGTTGGCCTTGGTGTTGACGACGTAGCTGAGCAGCGGACCGGTCGTCGAGTCGCCGGTGGGCGCCGCGACGGCGGTGCCGGCCGGGAGCGCGAGGGCGCCGGCGGTGGCGAGCACGAGGCCCACTGCCGCGTACCGGGTCCGGCTGATCCGAGGAACTCTCATTGGGGTTGGCCCTCCCGAGTCGTCATGCGGCAGCTGCGGTGTGGCAGGTGCGCTGGGATGGTCGGGACGTTAATGAATATTCGCTGAAAAGCGCAAGAGGTAGTCATCTAATCGTCACATCTCAACCAACAGCGTCGGTTTGCGCGCCATCGGCCAACAATCGCAACAGAGCGGAAGATTGTTAAAAAGTGATGGTTCGCCAACGAGGGGACCAGGCTGGTCATGTACGCGAGGATCAGCCGGAACGCCTACTGGAGCGCGTACAACCGGCGCGCGTTGTCGGCGGCGACCAGTCGCGCCAGCCGCCGGGCGTCCGACGCCGAACAGGCCCCGTCCGCCTGCCAGTCGGAGAGCAGTGTGCCCAGTCCGTACCGGAACTGTGCGGCGCCCACCGAGAACAGTTCGGGAAGTCCGTAGGCATCGGTGGAGAACAACAGTTTTCCGAACGGCACGAGTTCGAGCATCTCCCCGAGCACCGCCGCCACCCGCGGCCCGGTGTAGGAGGCCGTCAGCCCGAGGTCCGTGTACACCGTCGGAAAGGCCTGGGCCAGCCAGGCGGCCTGCCGGTGGTACGGATAGCCGTGCAGCAGCACCAGCGGGACACCGCTCGGCTCGGCGGCGCGGACGAAGTCGCTCAGCAGGGCGGGGTCGGCGAGGTGCAGGGTGAGGTCGGGATCGCCGAAGCCGGTGTGGAGTTGGAGCGGCAGGCCCAGCTCGGCGCAGACGTCCACGGCCGTCCAGAGCAGGTGGTGCAGCAGCACCGGGTCGGCCAGGCGGCCACGGCCGCCGCGCAGCCGGGCCCCGGCGGCGGCCACCACGGCCGGGCGCGCGGGTCGTTCGGCCGGTACGGCCAGGCCGTGCCGGTAGGCGAGCACCGACTTGACCGCGACCGCGCCGGTGGCGGCCGCCGCCAGCGCCTCGGCGACGGCACCGGGCCAGTCCTCGGCGCCGGACGCGACCGTCTCGGCCACCGACTCCAGCCGGACCACCTCGCGCACCACCGCCCCGGTGGCCTCCGCGAGTCCGGTCAGCGGCAGCAGCTCGCGGCCCGCGGCGGCGGTCAGCCCGGTGTCCACCAGACAGGTGTCCAGCCCGGCGGCCGCGAGCAGCCGGCGGGTCGCCTCGGCGGCGCCCAACTCGCGCCGCCGGGCCAGGTAGTCGGCGGCCGGAGCGTGCGCGGGCAGGCCGAGCGCGGGCGGGCACCAGCGCCGCACGGCCAGGCCGAGAGCGCTGTCGAAGGGCGAGCAGCCGGGCGCGGGCGGCCGGTCGGACTCGGTGAGCAGCCCGGCCAGGGCGTCGTCGGAGAGTTCGGCGGCGACCACGCTGTGGCAGTGGTGGTCGACCAGCGGCCCGACCTCCAGGAGCCGGGCCACCGGTCAGTACCTCCAGCGCGTCGCCGCGACCAACTCCTCGGGGCCGACCGCCGCGTACTGCTCGGCCTCGGCCCGGCGCACCGCCAGCACCGCCTGGTGGAGCGGCTCGCCGAGCGCCTCGCGCAGCACCGCCGAGCGCTCGTACGCGGCGATCGCCTCGGCCGGGTCCTGCGGCAGCCGGGGCACCGTGCCGGGCTCGGCGGCGGCCGGGTCGCCGGCGAACTCCGGGGGCAGGGCGTGGCGCTGCTCCAGCCCGGCGAGGCCCTCGGCGAGCACCGCGCCGACCGCCAGGTACGGGTTGGCGCTCGCGTCGAAGCACTTGACCTCGGCGTTCGCGGCGGCGGCCCGCTCCCCGGTGGAACCGGTGACCAGGCGCAGCGCGGCCTCCCGGTTCTCCAGGCCCCAGCACTGGTACGCCCCGGCCCAGTGCGAGGGCACCAGCCGCAGGTACCCGGCGGGGCTGGAGCAGCCCAGCACCAGGAGTTCGGGCAGGGCCCGGAGCACTCCGGCGAGGAAGCCCTCGGCCTCGGCCGTCAGCCCGTACGGGCCGGGGCCGCCGTGGCCGAGGTTGCGGCCGTCCCGCCAGAGGCTGAGGTGCAGGTGCCCGCCGTTGCCGACCGTGTCGGGCTCGACCACGGGGGCGAAGGACGTCCGCAGGCCGAACCTGGCGGAGACGGCGCGGACGGTCTGCCGGACCAGGACGGAGGTGTCGGCGGCGCCGACCGGGCCCTCGGGGGCGACCGAGACCTCGAACTGGCCCGGGGCGTACTCGGGGTGGATCTGCAGCACGCTCAGCCCCTGCTCGCCGAGGGCGCGCAGGACGTCCCGCAGGTAGTCGGAGAGGTCGGTGACGCGGTGCATGCCGTAGGCGGGGCCGTGCGTCGGGTATTGCGGCGGCTCGTTCGGGGGCCCGGCCAGGGCGACCACCCACTCGACCTCGATGCCGGCCTTGAGGCTCAGCCCGCGGGCGGCGGCCGCGGCCTCCATCCGGCGGGCGAACAGCCGTTGGCAGCCGGGGTGCGGGCCGCCGGCCTGGGTGTGGCGGTCCCCCGGGGCCCAGGCCCAGCCGGGCTGGGCGGCCAGCCGGACGATCCGGTCGAGGTCGGGGTAGAGCCGCAGGTCCCCCGTGGGGCCGCCGATGACCGGGCTGGTGGTGATGGCGTCGTCGGCGAGGAACACGTCGAAGCAGGGCGCGGTGCCGACGCCCCACTCGGCCGCGTGCACCAGGCCGCTGAGCGGCACGGCCTTGACCCGGGTGATGCCTGCGTTGTCCACCCAGGTGACGGCCACCGCCTCGACGGCGGCGGTGCGCAGCCGGTCGACGGCCTCCTCGGCCCGCGCGGCGCGCTCGGCCCGCGGGGGCAGCGCGACGGCGGCCGTGAGTGCGGCCGGGGAGGCGCCGGGGCCGAACGGCCCGGCGGCCTGGGAGGCGGTGACAGTGCCCATGTCACCATGCTGCCCGCCGACCGGGTACCGGTAACTCCCCTATCGAGTGGAACGGATGGACGGCCGTCCGCCCGTTCACTCGATGGGGGAGCCGCCGCTCGGAGCGAAGCGGGCCACCAACTCCCCCGCGGTGATCCGCTCCAGGGCGTCCGGCGCGCCGTCCAGCGGCCCCGGGTAGAGCCGGTAGAGCGTCCCGCCCGCTCCCGCCGGGGCGGGTACGTCACCGTGCACCAGGGCCGCGAACGCCCGCGCACCGGCCAGGCGTTCGGCGATCAGCCGTGCGGTGTCGTCCGGCGGCTGCTCGGTGCGGTGGTCGCTCTCGTGCCGCCCGCGCACCCGCTCGGCGAAGGCGGCCACCGGCTCGTCCGGTCCCCGGCGGTAGCGGCCGATCCCGCGGCCGCTCCGGTCGCGCACCCACACCTCGTCGCTGCCGGCCGCGGCGGCGGCGCAGCCGAGGTCCCACAGGGTGGCCCGGGAGCCGGGGGCGAAGTGGGTCAGCACCGACTCGGCCAGCGAGCCGATCGCGGCGTGGTGCCGGCCGACGTCGTGGAACCCGGCGCCGGAGCCGACGTTGAGGTCGGTCCAGGTGTGGGTGCGGGTCTGCAGGTCGACGATCATCGGCACGCAGATCCGGGCGTCCCCGGCGAGGTCCAGGCGCTGGCGCACGCTCCGGGGGCGGAAGGTGCCGGTGCGCTGCCGGGCCGCCTCGGAGGGGGTGAGGGCCATGAATCCGGCGAAGGCGTCGGTGAGGTCCTCGAAGGGGACGTCGTTGTAGCTGAAGACCACCACCACGGCGTACCGGGCGCCTTCCTTGCCGAGCGCCCGCACGTCGAGGTCGACGAACTCGGTGGCGCCGTGCGGCGGCGGGGCGGTGGTGAAGTCGCCGGAGTGCACGGCGCCACGCGGGCCGACCACCAGCCGGGTGTAGTCGCACAGGCCGGCGAACCGCCATTCCTCGTCGTAGAAGGCGACCGACAGGTCGAGGTCCACCCGCTGGTGCGCGCGCTGCATCCAGTGCACGAACAGGCGCAGGTGCTGCCCGTCCGGGAGCGGCTGCACGCTGCCGCGGGGCACCGCGACGAGGGTCCTGGCGCTGGCGCGTTCGGCGAACGGGACGAACAGGTCGGCCAGTCCGGCGTCCAGCACGGCCACCTCGTAGCGGCCGTCCTCCGCCGTCGAGCGCTCGGCGCGGCGCAGCAGTTCGGCCTCGATCAGGGCGCAGGCCGGCGCGCTCAGCCCGGCCGGTACGGGCGTGCCCCAGTCGGTGCGGGCGTGGGCGGAGGGGACCCGGCCGCGGGGGAAGTACAGCCGCTGCTCGCCGAGCCGGCGCGGTGCGCGCAGCCGCCCGTACGCGCCGAGCAGCGGTCCGGGGGCGACGGCGCGCAGGGCCCGCGGCAGGGCGTCGGCGAGGTCGGCGGGCAGCGGCTCGCCGGGGAGCCAGGTGGCCTGCACCCGCAGCAGGTGGTGCAGTCGGCGCACCAGTTCGCCGGGGCGGGTGGCCAGCAGCCGGACGGCGGCGGGCAGGTCGCCCTGGGCGAGGGCGTGCTCGACCCGGGCGGCGAAGGTCTCGACGGTGAGCCGGGTGTGGCCGGCGGGCGTCTCGCGCACCCGCAGCGGGGCGGGGGCCTCGCGCAGCTGCGGGCCGAGGCCGTGCAGGTCGAGGTCGCTCTGCCGGACGACCGCGAAGGCCGCGGCCGCGTACGGGAAGCGCGCGCGGTGCTCGTACGGGTGCAGCAGTTCGCCGGCCCGCAGCCAGGCGGCGCGGTGGCGGCACAGGTCCTCGGCGAGGGTGCCGACCGGGAGCGCGTCGAGGACGGCGAGCAGCTCGCGGCGCAGCGGGCGGGGCAGGTTGCGCAGCCGCAGGCCGCGGGCGGTGGCCGGCAGCAGGTCGGGTTCGGCGCCGGACCAGGCCCAGATCAGCCGCAGCACGTCGGTGGCGGTGGTGATGTGGGCGGCGAGCAGCGGGCGGGTGCGCTCCGGGTCGCGGCGCAGCAGGGCGGCCAGCACGGTGGCGCGGCTCTCCCGGACCGGGATCTCCGTGGGCAGCCAGGCGGCCGGATCGGCCGGGGCGTGGTCGAGCAGCAGGGTGAGGTCCTCGCGCTCCTGCGGGTTGAGCGGGGTCCGCCGGGTGAGCAGGGCGGCGAGCGCGGCGCCGGCGAGCGCGGCCGCGTCACCGGCCTCGGCCAGGCGCAGCGGCTTGAGGGCCTGCTCCGCCGGCAGCTCGCGGGCGGCCTTGCGGGCGCCCCTGGTGTCCGTCGGCAGGTGGTGTTCGCGGTCCACCGGAGTGCCGCAGAGCGGGCAGTGGCGACCACCGCCGTCCTCGTTCAGGTCCTCGAAGCAGTCCCCGCACAGCAGGTGGGCGCAGGGGGCGAGGGCGCCGATCCCGGCCTCCAGGCTGGTGCGCTCGCAGACCAGGCAGAGCTGGCTGGACTGGCGGAGCAGGTAGCCGCGGATGAGGACGGAGTAGTCGGCGTGGGCGTCCGAGGGCACGCCGTCGGGGAAGCGGCGGAACAGCGGCTGGTGGCGGCGGTCGCTGCCGAGCAGGGACTCGATGCCGGCCAGCAGCCGGGAGCCGGCCTCGGCGAGGTCGGCCGGGCGCAGCCGGCGCAGCGCGTCGCGCAGCGGCTTGGTGAGGACGTGGCCGAGCCGTGCCAGGTCGGCTTCCAGGGCCACCAGGCCCTCGGCCGTCCACGGGTCCGGTTCGCCGGGCGCGGCTCCGGGTGCGACCAGGACCTGTCCGTGGTGGCGCAGCAGGTAGGCGTCCAGGGCGCTTCCGGGCGCGGCGGTGTCGGGCTTCTTCACTTCTTCTGTCCCCCGCTGGATATGACGAAGCGGGGGCGGAGAGTGGGCGCACTCGGGTCATGTGAAAGATGAGAGAAGGAAGCACGCCGCGGAGCCGCCCCCGCGTGGATCACCCTAGCGAATCCGCTTGCCGGCTCCGAACGGTTTTCCGTCCACGCCCCCTTCCTACCCGCGAGTAGCTTCGCTACAGTGGCCGCACGCACCACCGCCGGGCTTCGGGAGCCGCACCGGCGGCAGGTCGCGGTCGCCGTGTCTGCGGCACCCGCGCGGTGCGTCTTCACCGGCCGGTGCCGCGAACCGCGGCGGGCCGGGTTTCTCTCCTCGTATCAGCGCCGCTTCCTTCACCTTCGAGCGCCTGAGCACCACGGCACACCCCGCAGTTCGGCCGGAGCGGACCGGCCGACGCCCGGGTGTGCCGGACCCGTCATCTCCCCAGCCCCCGCGCGTGGACCCTCCTCCGGCGGCGGCCGCCCCCGTTTCGTCGACGGGTGCGGCGGCCCGCCCGCCGGAGCACGCGCGGGCCCTTCATGACTAGGAGTCAGGACATGGAGCGTCCCTTCCCCACCGTGGCCGTCGTCGGCCTCGGCACGATGGGTGCCGGCGTCGCGGTCGCGGTCGCCAGGAGCGGCCGCCGGGTGATCGGCATCGAGGCCACCGAGGACTCGGCCGCCCGGGCGCTGGCCCGGATCGAGGAGGCGACCGCGCACGCGGTCGACCGGGAGCGGATCACCGCCGGGGAGCGCACCGCGCTGCTGGCCCGGATCTCGGTCGGGCACGCGCTGACGGCCGCCGCCGAGGCGGACCTGGTGATCGAGGAGGTCCCCGAGCAGCTGGAGCTGAAGCGGGAGGTCTTCGCCGAGCTGGACCGGATCTGCCCGGAGGACACGGTGCTGGCCACCGGCACCACCGCCCTGTCGGTGACCCGGATCGCGGCCGCAACCGCCCGCCCGGAGCGGGTGCTCGGCCTGCACTTCTTCAACCCGGTGCACACCATGAAGCTGGTCGAGGTGGTCCGCACCGTGCTGACCTCCCCGCAGACCGCCGAGGACGCCGCCGCATTCGCCCGCGACCTGGGCAAGGAGCCGGTGGCGGCGGGCGACCGCGCCGGCTTCGTGGTGAACGGCCTGCTGTTCGCGTACCTGAACCAGGCCGCCGCGATGTACGAGTCCAGGTACGCCTCCCGGGAGGACATCGACGCCGCGATGCGGCTCGGCTGCGGCCTGCCGATGGGCCCGCTGGCGCTGCTCGACCTGATCGGCGTCGACACCGCGCGCACGGTGCTGGAGGCGATGTACGAGCAGTCCCGCGACAAGCTGCACGCGCCCGCGCCGATCCTCGGCCAGCTGGTCTCGGCCGGGCTGCTGGGCCGCAAGTCCGGCCGCGGCTTCTACACCTACGAGGCGCCGGGCTCGTCGAAGGCCGTGGACGCGGCGACCGGGCCGGCCCGCGCCAAGGTGCCCGGCCGCGCCGTGCACACGGTCGGCGTCTGCGGCTCGGGCACGATGGCCACCGGCATCGCCGAGGTGTTCGCCAAGGCCGGTCACCCGGTGCTGCTGGCCGCCCGCAGCCAGGAGAAGGCCGACCGGGCCAAGGCGCAGCTCGCGAAGTCGCTGGAGCGCTCGGTCGCCAAGGGCCGGCTGAGCGGGGAGCAGCGGGACGCCGCGCTGGCGCTGGTCACCCCGGTCGGCCAGTACTCCGAGCTGGCCGAGGTGGACCTGGTGGTCGAGGCGGTCGCCGAGGACCTGGCGGTCAAGCGGGAGCTGTTCGCCACCCTGGACAAGATCGTCCGCCCGGGCGCCGTGCTCGCCACCACCACCTCCTCGCTGCCGGTGATCAGCTGCGCGACCGCCACCTCGCGGCCGCAGGACGTGATCGGCATGCACTTCTTCAACCCGGCCCCGGCGATGAAGCTGGTCGAGGTGGTCTCCACCGTGCTGACCGCGCCGGACGTCACCGCGACGGTGCTGGAGCTGACCGCGAAGGTGCGCAAGCACCCTGTGGAGTGCGGCGACCGGGCCGGCTTCATCGTCAACGCGCTGCTGTTCCCGTACCTGAACGACGCGGTGCGGATGCTCCAGGAGCACTACGCGACGGTGGACGACATCGACACCGCGATGAAGCTGGGCTGCGGCTACCCGATGGGCCCCTTCGAGCTGCTGGACGTGGTCGGCCTGGACGTCTCGCTGACCATCGAGCAGGTGCTGCACCAGGAGTTCCGCGAGCCGGGCCTGGCCGCCGCGCCGCTGCTGGAGCACCTGGTGGCGGCGGGCTGCCTGGGCCGCAAGACCGGCCGCGGCTTCCGCGACCACGCGCGCCGGTGACCACCGCACGGGCCGGGGGCGAGCAGCTGCCGTACGACCCGGCCACCGGGTCGGGCGGCGCCTACGGCAACGGCGGCGCGGCGTACGGCTCCGGGGCCGCCGCGCGCCCCGGCTGGACCCCGGGGACGGTGTCCGCGCGCTGGCCCAGGCCGGCCGTGACCGGCCCGGTCGCGCCGGTGCGCCGGGGAAGGGCGGCGGGTGCGCAGCCGGGGCCGTGTAGCGTTCCGGACATGGATCGGGTTCAGTCAGCCTCCCCGCAGCACTCCGCCGGACCGCGCGGCACCGACCGGACGGCCGGCCCGTCCGGGGCCGCCGCGCCGGAGGCGGGACCGGGCAGCCGCCGGGCGGCGGCGCAGCGTCAGCAGATGCGTCAGGACCTGGCCGCGGCGGCGATGGAGCTGTTCGCCTCGCAGGGCTACGAGGAGACCACGGTCGACCAGATCGCCGCGGCCGCCGGGGTGGCCCGGCGCACCTTCTTCCGGTACTTCCGGTCGAAGGAGGAGGCGATCTTCCCCGACCACGACGACACCCTGGTCCGGGTGGCCGACCTGCTGGCCAGCGCCGAGCCGGAGGAGCACCCGCTGGACGTGGTCTGCCGCGGCATCAAGGAGGTGCTGCGGATGTACGCCTCCACCCCGGGCGTGTCGGTCGCGCGGTACCAGCTGATCCGTCAGGTCCCTGCGCTGCGCGAGCGGGAGATCGCCGTGGTGGCCCGGTACGAGCGGCTGTTCACCCGTTACCTGCTGGGCCGTTTCGACACCGGCGAGCCCATCCCCTCGGGCTGGCAGCGCGGCGGCGAGGACGACTCGATGCTGGCAGAGGTGTCGGCGGCGGCGGTCGTCGCGGCGCACAACCACGTGCTGCGGCGCTGGCTGCGGGCCGGCGGCCGGGGTGACGTGGAGGCGCAGCTGGACCACTCCTTCGAGGTGATCCGGCGGACCTTCTGGGCCGCCAGCTCGCCGGGTGCCAGACGCCGGGGTTCGGTGGTGGCACCGGGTGCCAGTGGGATGCCAGGGGACGGGGTGGCGGAGAGCGCACTGAGTGCCAGTCCCGGGGGTGAGGTGCTCATCACAGTCGCCCGGACGGACGCTCCGCTGGACGTCGTGGTGGACAGCATCCGGGCCGCACTGAGCGGCGAACGGGGCGCCTGAGGGACACAAAACAGCAGGTCGAAGGCACAACGAGGGCCCGCACCGAATCATCGGCGCGGGCCCTCGGTATACCCGCGCTACGCGCGTTCCGGAGCCTTCCAGAGCGTCGGAATTCCTGACACCCAGTGTCTTTACGAGTGGCACAGGGTGCCACTACCTTGTTACCCACCAGTCGCGGCGCCGCGGCTCCCCACCTCGGCGCGCCGTCGTCCGGCGTTCCCACACCCCGGGAGCTGTGCCAGATTTCAAGCAGTGCCGGATCCGCCCGGACCACCACCGGGCGACCGCCTGACCACCAACCACCCACCTCAGCGAAGCCGGTGTCCGCTCCCGGCTCCCCCAGACGCCCTGTGACCCTCACACAGGTACGCCTTCGGAGGCAGCCATGCAGGAAATCCTCGACGCGATCCTCAGCTCCGACGCCTCGTCGGCGGACTTCGCGGCGCTCAAGCTCCCCGAGTCCTACCGGGCGGTCACGCTCCACAAGGACGAGGAGCAGATGTTCGCGGGCCTCGACAGCCGCGACAAGGACCCCCGCAAGTCCCTTCACCTCGACGAGGTCGCCCTGCCCGAGCTGGGCCCCGGCGAGGCCCTGGTCGCCGTGATGGCCAGCTCGGTGAACTACAACACCGTGTGGAGCTCGATCTTCGAACCCGTCTCCACCTTCGGCTTCCTGGAGCGCTACGGCCGGCTCTCCCCCCTCACCAAGCGCCACGACCTGCCCTACCACGTGCTCGGCTCCGACCTCGCCGGCGTGGTGCTGCGCACCGGCGCCGGCGTCAACTCCTGGAAGCCCGGCGACGAGGTCGTCGCCCACTGCCTCTCCGTCGAGCTGGAGTCCCCCGACGGCCACAACGACACGATGATGGACCCCGAGCAGCGCATCTGGGGCTTCGAGACCAACTTCGGCGGCCTGGCCCAGATCGCCCTGGTCAAGACCAACCAGCTGCTGCTCAAGCCGAAGCACCTCACCTGGGAGGAGGCCGCCTCCCCCGGCCTGGTCAACTCCACCGCCTACCGCCAGCTCGTCTCGCGCAACGGCGCCGGCATGAAGCAGGGCGACAACGTCCTGATCTGGGGCGCCAGCGGCGGCCTGGGCTCCTACGCCACCCAGTACGCCCTGGCCGGCGGCGCCACCCCCATCTGCGTGGTCTCCAGCCAGGCCAAGGCCGACATCTGCCGCGCCATGGGCGCCGAGGCGATCATCGACCGCTCCGCCGAGGGCTACCGGTTCTGGAAGGACGAGCACAACCAGGACCCCCGCGAGTGGAAGCGCCTGGGCTCCAGGATCCGCGAGTTCACCGGCGGCGAGGACGTCGACATCGTCTTCGAACACCCCGGCCGCGAGACCTTCGGCGCCTCCGTCTACGTCACCCGCAAGGGCGGCACCATCGTCACCTGCGCCTCCACCTCCGGCTACATGCACCAGTACGACAACCGCTACCTGTGGATGTCCCTCAAGCGCATCGTCGGCTCCCACTTCGCCAACTACCGCGAGGCCTTCGAAGCCAACCGCCTCGTCGCCAAGGGCAAGATCCATCCCACCCTCTCCAAGGTCTACACCCTGGAGGAGACCGGCCAGGCCGCCCTCGACGTCCACCACAACAAGCACCAGGGCAAGGTCGGCGTCCTGTGCCTCGCCCCCGAAGAAGGCCTGGGCGTCCGCGACCGCGAACTGCGCGAGAAGCACCTCCCCGCCATCGACCGCTTCCGGAACGTGTGAGACCGATCCGATGACCGAGCCCCAGAAGCGCGACCGCCCCTGGCTGATGCGCACCTACGCCGGCCACTCCACCGCGAGCGACTCCAACGCGCTCTACCGGCGGAACCTGGCGAAGGGCCAGACCGGTCTGTCCGTCGCCTTCGACCTGCCGACCCAGACCGGCTACGACTCCGACCACATCCTCGCCCGCGGCGAGGTGGGCCGGGTCGGCGTCCCGGTCGGCCACGTCGGCGACATGCGCACCCTGTTCGACGGCATCCCGCTCGAACAGACCAACACCTCCATGACGATCAACGCCACCGCGATGTGGCTGCTGGCGCTCTACCAGGTGGTCGCCGAGGAGCAGGGCGCCGACATCGCCAAGCTCACCGGCACCACCCAGAACGACATCGTCAAGGAGTACCTGTCGCGCGGGACGCACGTCTTCCCGCCCGGCCCGTCGGTGCGCCTGATCACCGACATGATCGCCTACACGGTCGGCAACATCCCCAAGTGGAACCCGATCAACATCTGCAGCTACCACCTGCAGGAGGCCGGGGCCACGCCCGTCCAGGAGATCGCCTACGCGATGTGCACCGCCATCTCGGTGCTCGACGCCGTCCGCGACTCCGGGCAGGTGCCCGCCGAGCGGATGGGCGACGTGGTCGCCCGGATCTCCTTCTTCGTCAACGCCGGCGTGCGCTTCGTCGAGGAGATGTGCAAGATGCGCGCCTTCGCCCAGCTCTGGGAGAAGGTCACGCTGGAGCGGTACGGCGTCACCGACGCGAAGCAGCGCCGGTTCCGCTACGGCGTCCAGGTCAACTCGCTCGGCCTGACCGAGGCCCAGCCGGAGAACAACGTCCAGCGGATCGTCCTGGAGATGCTGGCCGTCACCCTCTCCAAGGACGCCCGCGCCCGCGCCGTCCAGCTGCCCGCCTGGAACGAGGCGCTCGGCCTGCCCCGCCCGTGGGACCAGCAGTGGTCGCTGCGGATCCAGCAGGTGCTGGCGTACGAGTCCGACCTGCTGGAGTACGGCGACCTCTTCAACGGCTCCGAGGTGGTCGAGGCCAAGACCGCCGCGCTGCTGGCGGGTGCCGAGGCGGAGATCGCCAAGGTGCTGGAGATGGGCGGGGTGATCCCGGCCGTCGAGTCCGGCTACCTCAAGTCCAACCTGGTCGCCTCGCACGCCTCCCGCCGGGCCCGGATCGAGTCCGGCGAGGACAAGGTCGTCGGCGTCAACTGCTTCGACACCACCGAGCCCAGCCCGCTCACCGCCGACCTCGACACCGCGATCATGGTCGTCGACCCGGCCTCCGAGCAGTCCGTGCTCGCCGCCCTGGAGGCCTGGCGCGGTCAGCGCGACGAGGCCGCCGCCCAGGAGGCGCTGGCCGAGCTCAAGGCCGTCGCCGCCACCGAGGCCAACCTGATGCCGGCCACGCTCGCCTGTGCCCGGGCCGGGGTCACCACCGGCGAGTGGTCCTTCGCCCTGCGCGAGGTGTTCGGCGAGTACCGCGCCCCCACCGGCGTGGGCGGCGCGCCCGTCGCCGTCGCCGCCGAGCCCGGCGGGGAGCTGGAGCAGGTCCGCGCCGCCGTCGCCGCCACCGCCGAGGAGCTCGGTGCCGGCAAGCTGCGCCTGCTGGTGGGCAAGCCCGGCCTGGACGGGCACTCCAACGGCGCCGAGCAGATCGCCGTCCGGGCCCGCGACGCCGGGTTCGAGGTGGTCTACCAGGGCATCCGGCTCACCCCGGAGCAGATCGTCTCGGCCGCCGTGGCGGAGGACGTGCACTGCGTGGGCCTGTCCATCCTCTCCGGGGCCCACTCCGAGCTGGTGCCGGACGTCCTGAAGCGGCTGCGCCGCGCGGGGGTGGAGGATGTCCCGGTGATCGTGGGTGGCATCATCCCGGCAGCGGACGGCGAGGCCCTCAAGGCGGCCGGCGTCGCCGCCGTGTTCACCCCGAAGGACTTCGGCATCACCACCATCATCGGCCGGATCGTGGACGAGATCCGGCTGGCCAACAAGCTCCAGCCGTGGACGCCCGCACCGACCGCGGCCACGAACTGACCAGCTGACCAGCTGACCACTGGGAAGGAACCGAACCACCCTCATGACGACTGTCAACCGCCTGCGCCCGCGCCGCTCCTGCCTCGCCGTACCCGGCAGCAACCCGCGCTTCCTGGAGAAGGCCCAGGGCCTCCCGGCCGACCAGGTCTTCCTCGACCTGGAGGACGCCTGCGCCCCGCTGGTCAAGGAGAGCGCCCGCCACAACATCGTCGACGCGCTGAACAACGGCGACTGGGGCAACAAGACCCGCGTCGTCCGCGTCAACGACTGGACCACCCACTGGACCTACCGCGACGTGATCACCGTGGTCGAGGGCGCCGGCCCCAACCTCGACTGCATCATGCTGCCGAAGGTCCAGGACGCCGAGCAGGTCAAGGCGCTCGACCTGCTGCTCACCCAGATCGAGAAGACCATGGGCTTCGAGGTCGGCAAGATCGGCATCGAGGCGCAGATCGAGAACGCCAAGGGCCTGATCAACGTCGACGCCATCGCCGAGGCCTCGCCCCGGCTGGAGACCATCATCTTCGGCCCCGCCGACTTCATGGCCTCGATCAACATGAAGTCCCTGGTGGTCGGCGAGCAGCCGCCCGGCTACGGCGCCGACGCCTACCACTACATCCTGATGCGCATCCTGATGGCCGCCCGCGCCAACGACCTCCAGGCGATCGACGGCCCCTACCTGCAGATCCGCAACCAGGAGGGCTACCGCGAGGTCGCCCGCCGCTCCGCCGCCCTCGGCTTCGACGGCAAGTGGGTGCTGCACCCGGACCAGGTCGCCGCCGCGAACGAGATCTACTCGCCCTCGCAGGAGGACTACGACCACGCCGAGCTGATCCTCGACGCCTACGACTACTGCACCTCCGAGGCGGGCGGCGCCAAGGGCTCCGCGATGCTCGGCGACGAGATGATCGACGAGGCCAGCCGCAAGATGGCCCTGGTCATCGCCGGCAAGGGCCGGGCCGCCGGCATGCAGCGCACCACCAAGTTCGAGATCCCGGAAAGCTGAGGGCCTGAGCCATGCAGTTCGGACGCACCTACGAGGAGTTCGAGGTCGGCGCGGTCTACAAGCACTGGCCCGGCAAGACGGTCACCGAGTACGACGACCACCTCTTCTGCCTGCTCACCATGAACCACCACCCGCTCCACATGGACACCAACTATGCGGAGAAGACGACGGACTTCGGCAAGAACGTCGTGGTGGGCAACTACATCTACTCGCTGCTGCTGGGCATGTCCGTCCCGGACGTCTCCGGCAAGGCGATCGCCAACCTGGAGATCGAGTCGCTGCGGCACATCGCGCCGACCTTCCACGGCGACACCATCTACGGCGAGACCACCGTGCTCGACAAGTGGCCGTCCAAGTCCAAGAGCGACCGCGGCATCGTCCACGTCGAGACCAAGGGGTACAAGCAGGACGGCACGGTCGTCTGCATCTTCCGCCGCAAGGTGATGGTGCCGACCGAGACGTACATCAAGGAGCGCGGCGGCGAGCAGCCCGGGCGCCCCGAGCCGCTCTCCTGAACCCCTCCCCTATATAGAGACCCCGGACGGGGAGGCCGCCGTCATCGGCCGACCCCCACCCGGTCGGGGGCCCTGCTGCCGCAGCCACGCCGGCAGGGCCCCCGGAAATCCCCCCCCCCCGCCCTCTTCAGACATTCCGGAGCCGCACGATGGGACGCCTCGCACAGACCGACGGCCTCACCGAGATCCAGCGGGACATCCTCGCCACCGTGCGGGATTTCGTCGACAAGGAGATCATCCCGGTCGCGACCGAGCTGGAGCACAAGGACGAGTACCCGACCGCCATCGTCGAGGGCATGAAGCAGCTCGGGCTGTTCGGCCTCACCATCCCCGAGGAGTACGGCGGCCTCGGCGAGTCCCTGCTCACCTACGCCCTGGTGGTCGAGGAGATCGCCCGCGGCTGGATGTCGGTCTCCGGCATCGTCAACACCCACTTCATCGTGGCGCACATGATCAACGCCCACGGCACCCAGGAGCAGAAGGACTACTTCCTGCCGAAGATGGCCGCCGGCGAGATCCGCGGCGCCTTCTCGATGTCCGAGCCCGGCCTCGGCTCCGACGTATCGGCCATCTCCACCAAGGGCGTCAAGGACGGAGACTTCTACGTCCTCAACGGCCAGAAGATGTGGCTCACCAACGGCGGCACCTCCACCCTGGTCGCGGTCCTGTGCAAGACCGACGAGGGCGGCGACACCCCGTACAAGAACATGACCACCTTCCTGATCGAGAAGACGGCCGGCTTCGGCCCGAACCAGACCGTCCCCGGCCTCACCGTGCCCGGGAAGATCGAGAAGATGGGCTACAAGGGCGTCGACACCACCGAGCTGGTGCTGCAGGACGTGCGGATCCCCGCCGACCGCATCCTCGGCGGCGTCCCGGGCCGCGGCTTCTACCAGATGATGGACGGCGTCGAGGTCGGCCGTGTCAACGTCGCCGCCCGCGGCTGCGGCGTCGCCCGCCGCGCCTTCGAGCTCGGCATCTCCTACGCCCAGCAGCGCGCCACCTTCGGCAAGAAGATCGCCGAACACCAGGCGATCCAGTTCAAGCTCGCCGAGATGGCCACCAAGGTCGAGGCCGCCCACCAGATGATGGTCATGGCCGCCCGCAAGAAGGACAGCGGCGAGCGCAACGACCTCGAAGCGGGCATGGCCAAGTACCTGGCCTCGGAGTACTGCAAGGAGGTCGTCGAGGACGCCTTCCGGATCCACGGCGGCTACGGCTTCTCCAAGGAGTACGAGATCGAGCGCCTCTACCGCGAGGCCCCGATGCTGCTCATCGGTGAAGGAACTGCGGAGATCCAGAAGATGATCGTCGGACGCCGGCTCCTGGAGGAGTACAGGATCGCCGAGTGACGGCCCGGCCTCCCGCCCCGGGCGGGACCGCCGAGTGATTGCGGGGCCGCCCCGATTGAGGGGCGGCCCCCTCCGAACCGCCGGTCGACGGGCGTGCGGGCCCGTCCCGGCAGAGTGCCGTGCCCCGTCACGGGCCCGGCCTGGTCCGCCAGGGCCCGGCACGGCCTCCGGAAAGCGGCCGCAGGGCGTACAGCTGCAACGACGCGCCCTGCGGCCGCTTCCGTGCACCTTCTTCCGACCGCCACGGGCCGTGTCCCCCACCGGGTTCCGCGCACCACCCGGCTGAGACAAGAGTCACCAGCCGTGTCCGGTCCCTTGGGAACCGGACCGGGGCGAGCTACGGTCGTATGGGCGGGACGCGTGAAGGCGCTCCCACCGGACACATGAACGAGCAGGCGGGTTGCCCACCCACCGTCTGCTCCCGATAGCATCCACCGGGACAGCAAGCCGTCCCTCTATTACCGATCCCGCGGTGGCCCCCGTCCAGCGGCCATGATCCCCCGCGACAAAGGTCTTCGATGCCCATCAGCCCGTCCCCTCACACCTCCGTCACGGACCGCGATGCCCTCGCAGCCCCGACGGCCGGTCGGCGACCCCGCGTGACCATCGCGCGCGGAGCCACCCCCTGGTTCGTCCCCACCCTCGCCACGGCCGCCGTGACCACCGCCCTCACCCGGCGCAGCGGCAAGTGGGCCCTGGCGGCGGTACCGGCCTGTGCGCTCAGCGCGGGCATGCTGTGGTTCTTCCGCGACCCCGAGCGTGAGATCGGCACGGGCAGAGTGATCTCCCCCGCCGACGGCGTGGTCCAGAGCATCGACGCCTGGCCGGACGGCCGCACCCGGGTGGCGATCTTCATGAGCCCGCTGAACGTCCACGTCAACCGCGCGCCCCTGCCGGGCACGGTGACGTCGGTCGAGCACGTCGCGGGCGGTTTCGTGCCGGCGTTCAACAAGGACAGCGACCAGAACGAGCGGGTCGTCTGGCACTTCGACACCGAGCTCGGCGACATCGAGATGGTGCAGATCGCGGGGGCCGTGGCCCGCCGCATCGTGCCGTACGTGACCGCCGGAACCAAGGTCGAGCAGGGCGACCGGATCGGCCTGATCCGGTTCGGCTCCCGGGTCGACACCTACCTGCCGGCCGGCGTCGAGGTCGGCGTCGAGGTCGGCCAGAAGACCACAGCCGGGGTGACGCGCCTTGACCGTGACTGATCCTGAGACAATCGTCGGCCTGGACGACGAGGAGACGGCCCTGCGCCGCCGCCGCTGGGCGCGCGACCGCGAACTGCGTGCCCCGCGCTCCCCGCAGCACCTGTCCACCGCCGACTTCCTGACCCTGGGGAACGCCGTCTGCGGCTTCCTGGCGATCTACTCGATCACCACCGGGGTCCTGATCCCGCACATCACCAACCCGGACGCCGCTCCGGACCGGCACAGCGCGGCCACCGCCGTCACGCTGCTGCTGATCGGCTCGATGTGCGACCTCTTCGACGGCCTGGTGGCGCGGAAGCTCCGCTCCTCCGCCCTCGGAGCGGAACTCGACAACCTGGCCGACCTGATCAGCTTCGGCATCGCGCCGGCCTACTTCGTCGCGGTCTGGGGCATGGTCTCGCAGGGCTCCAACCGGACGCTCTCGGCGCTGATCGCGCTGACCGTGCTGCTCGCGGTGGTGCTGCGGCTGGCCCGCTTCTCGGCCGTCAAGATGCGGCCCGGGGTGTTCCAGGGCATGCCCTGCCCGATGGGCGCGATGACGGTGATCGCCATCGTGCTGCTCGACCCGCCGTTCCTGCCCGGTCTGCTCGCCATCTTCGGCGCGGCGTACCTGATGGTCAGCCGGATCGAGTACCCGAAGCCGCAGGGACTGCTGGCCACTGCCACGCTCTGCTGGGTCGTCGTGGCGATCGGCTGCCTGGCAGCCTGGGCGACCGGTCTGCCCGGTGGCGACACGCTGATGCACGTCGGCGCGTTCGCCCAGATCACCCTCGCCGCGATGGCGCCGCTGCTGGTCATCCGGCGCAAGGTCGGGCAGAAGGTCGGCGACGTCCGTGCCCGGCGGGCGGAGTCCCGGCTCGGCTGAGTCCCCTCCGCGATGCGGGAAGGGCCCGGAACCACCAGGTTCCGGGCCCTTCCTCGTTTCCGTCTTCCCTCACGCGCCGCCGGTGTGGACGCTGAAGGCGGAGCGGCGGGCCGCCCGGGCCACGCCCGGGTCCGGGTGCACCCCGGAGACCGCCGTCAGCACCGAGGCCGCCCGCGGGTGCCCGGACTGCCGGGCGCGGGCGAACAGCCGCACCGGGTCGCCCGCCGAGGCGCCCTCGACGTGGCCCACCAGCAGCTCCGTCTCACCGTGGTCCAGCACCGCCGCCGCGGTGTCCACCCACAGCCAGGCCGCGTCCTCGGCACCCAGCACGTCCGCCGGGGAGACTCCCTCGTCGGCGCGCTCGGCCAGCCACAGCAGTGCGTACGGGCGCAGCACCGGCTCGTCCACCGAGGCCCGTACTGCCTGCTCGGCCGGGCCGCCGGCCACCCGGAGCGCCTCGAAGGCCAGGCCGCGTACCAGCGCGTCGTCGCCCTGGGCGGCGTCCAGCAGTTCGGCCACCGCGCGGTCCGCCGGGCGGGCCGCCACCCAGGCGCGGAACTCCGCCCGGGCCGGGCCCGGCGAGTAGTCCGCGCACGCGTTCAGCAGCTCGAAGGCGCTCTGCTCGATGTGCCCGGCCGCGGTCTGGGCGACCGTGCAGATCTCCTCCAGCTTCGCCCGCACCGCCCAGTGGCCCAGCGGCGACAGCTCGGCGGCGTCGTTCCTGCGCACCACGGCGCCCACCGCCGCCAGGCCGTCCAGCATCC
The DNA here is from genome assembly GCF_042734825.1 of Kitasatospora sp. NPDC059648. Classification (NCBI taxonomy): domain Bacteria; kingdom Bacillati; phylum Actinomycetota; class Actinomycetes; order Kitasatosporales; family Streptomycetaceae; genus Kitasatospora; species Kitasatospora sp. NPDC059648. The sequence goes on from NZ_JBHWDU010000004.1 coordinate 64,049, forward strand.
AGTCCAGGACGGCGGCCACGTCGGAGGGGGCGGCCGGGGTGTCGATCTGCGGTGCCCGGCAGGTGCCGCGGACGGCGGACACCGCCGAGGCGGCGTGCGGCACCGGCGACAGGCCCGGGTTGCCGAGGCCTGCGCCGACCCGGCGCTCGTCCAGTCCGCGGCGCAGCAGCTCCAGCAGCTCGCTCTCGGCCACCGGGCCGTCCACCAGGTGCAGGAAGGACAGCAGCTGGGGAGCCTGGTCCACGGCCTGGCCGGCCAGGACGGCGAACACTCCGCGCAGCGCGGCGGGCGGCACCGGGGCGAGCAGCGTCCAGGCGTCGAACAGCCCGGACCAGCCGCGCACCACGGCCTCGTCGTCGTGCTCCCAGGCGTGCAGTCGCCAGCCGGGGCCCGCTCCGCCGTCGCGGGCCTCCACCAGGCCCACCAGCAGCGCCTGGCCCCACGCCTTGGCGGCGGCGCCGACCGTCATGGCCAGCGCCCGGCCGGCGGCGCGGGCGTCCTCCGGGAGCAGCTCGCCGCGCTTGTCGACCTCTTCCAGTTCCCCGGCCCAGCGGGCGATCCGGACGGCGTCCACCAGCATCCGGCGGGCAAGCGGCGCCAGCTCGGCCGGCGCGGGGAAGCCCTCCGGGACCGGAACCCGGCCTCGGCCGGGTGCCGGCGCGGGCCCCCGTCGCCGGGGTACACCGGCCCCGCCCGGCCTGCCACCGGAGGGCCGGTGGGCCGTACCGGGGAGACGGGTCACCGTCGCACCGGTACCGATCGTCGGCGGGAGCGGGGCATCACGGTCGCGCGGGTTCCGAGACGTCACGTCGAGCAGTCTTCCCCTTGCACGGGCCTTCTGTCACATCCGGTTGCCCGTACGACCGCAGGACCGGGTACCGCACCTCCGCAAGATCGGGCAACAGTGGCAAACCGCCTGGCCGGAAACGTGTGGCGGGGCCATGCCAGGTTGGCGGCGGGCGTCGCCCTGCCCGCCCGGGTGCTCACACTCCGTGCCGGGAGCGGGGCCTTCCGGAACCGACGGGGCGGGGGCCGGCGGAAGCGGACGGCCGGAATCCGGCCAGGTGGCATGTGCCCGCCGGGTGGTGCCGGTGCGTCGGAAGTCGACCGGGCCGACTTCCGGGGCGGTGGAGGGCGCTCCGCTGTCCGAAGTTCGGGAGCAAATTTCCTCCTTTACCGCTCTCTGTCGCTTCACCTCCCCGTTCTCCGGGCGCGGCCGCGGAATTCGGGGCAGAGGGCTCAGAGCAGCGGAGTGAGCCAGCGCCGGAGGAGTTCGGTGTAGTGCTCGGGGGCCGAATTCCACAGGGCCGCGTGTTCGGCGCCCGGGAAGCGCTGGAGGTTCACCACGTCGGGGCGGGCGGCGGCCAGGTGCTCCACGGTGGCGACGGGGGCGACGCGGTCGTCCGGGCTGTGCAGGACCAGGGTGGGCACCCGTATGTCCGCACCCTCGGCGAGGCGGGAGAAGTCCGTGAGGTCCACCCCCGTACGGCCCTGCGCGGCCAGCGCGCCCAGTTCGCCGGAGAGACCGGTGAACCCGGCCCGGGCGGCGTCCCGGCGCGCCGCGCTCGGGAGGTCGAGGACCGGCGAATCGAGGACGAGCCCGCTGACCGCGTGCGCCCGGGCGGAACGGGCCACGGTCCGCAGGACCGTGGTGGCGCCCACCGACCAGCCGTAGAGGATCACCCGGCCCGCACCGCTGTCCAGCGCCAGCCGCACCGCCGACTCGACGTCCCGCCACTCGGTCTCGCCGAAGTGGCTGTAGCCGTCCGGGGAGGCCGGGGCGCCCTCGTCGCCGCGGTAGGTGACGGCGAGGGCCGGCAGGCCGAGGCGGTGCAGGACGGGCAGCACCGGGAGGGTCTGCTGACGGTCGGCCTCGGGGCCGTGCACCAGGATCACCCAGGTGCCGCGCTTGCCGTCGATCCGCCAGGCGGGAAGCGCGCCGAGCTCGCCGTCGGCGGCGGTCGCGGTGTAGGCCAGGCCGAACGCCTGGGTGGGGTCGCCCAGGTGCACGCGCGGGGTGAAGCGGACCTCGGTGCCGGGCGTCAGGGTGCCCCGGTCGACCCGGACCAGCCGCCGGGTCACGCCCTGCGCGTCGCGGTGCAGGACCTCCTCGACCACCGCGTGCCCGTGGTCGTCCCACTCGACCGCCCAGCGACCGGGCCGCAGGCTCTCGGGACGGCGGCTGAAGGTGACCCGTCCGGCGCCGAGGCTGTGCACCACCACCGGTCCTGCCTCCGGCTCGGCCGGCCCCGGCACCCCGGGACGGACCATCCGCTCGGAGGCCCGACGGCCGACCACCAGGACGGCGGCCCCCGCCCCGACGGCGGCGGCCGCCACGACAGCTGCGGTTCCCCAACGCATTTCGTTCCCCGCTCTGCTTCACGGACCGGACGGTGTTCGAGCACCAGTCCACCGGGATTCCGCCATCCCGGCCACCGGGTTGGCCCGTCCGGGGGACGGGCCAGCGGGCCGGCGGAGGTCAGACCGGGAGGGCGGGGTCGTGGGTGCTGAGGAGGTGCCAGAAGCGGGGCGTGAGGGGCTGGGTGGGGGTGCGGGGCTGGGTGGTGGTGCCCCAGTGGGAGGGGACGTGGTGTTCCCCGTGGAGGACCGGCAGGACGGCGGCGAGGTCGGCCTCCGGGACGGGCACCAGGCGGGCGAGCGGGCCCAGGTGGGGCTGCCAGCGGCCCGCCACGCACTGGCGCAGGAGGCGGTCGAGGGCCTCGCCGCGCCCGGTGGCCTCGACCAGCTCGGTCAGCCGCATGCCCAGCACCTGGGCGAGGGCGTGGGTCTGCTCCGGGTCGCCGTCCCAGTGACCGGTCAGTTCGGCCTGCCGGTAGGCGGGCAGCGACACTCCGGCCCGCTCGGCGACGGTCTCCTGGGGGAGCTCCCGCGCGAGGCGGTGGTCGCGCAGGCTCAGCGGGCGGCCGTCCATCAGCTGGGCGGCCGGGCACCAGAGGGCCCTGGCCAGCGCGATGAACTCGGCCTCGCCGGGGCGCAGCTCGCCGTTCTCCCAGGCGAGCACGTGGCCGGGCAGCAGCCGTACGCCGTGCGCGGCCATGCCCTCGGCGACCTGCTCGGGGGTCAGCCCGAGGCCGGCCCGGTGGGCGCGGGCGGCCTCGGGGGAGAAGGGGACGGGGGAAGGGGCGGCAGTGGTGGGGGACTTTCTGCGGCGCATGGCACCGAACCGTAGGTGCGGCCCCCGGCCCGTCCCAGCCGCCGAACGCACGAAGCGGAGCTGACGGGCCCTCCCCCGCGCTGGGCGATCGCACAGGTCCGGTACCGGTGCCGGGTGTGACCGACCCCTCCTTGACCTCGGTTGACTCCCGGTTCGGCCGCGTGATGGGATCCTGGGGCCAAACGGAGGCATGGAGAGGAAGCCGGTGCGAGTCCGGCGCGGTCCCGCCACTGTCACCGGGGAGCACGCTCGGAATCCCTCCTCGCCCGCCATCGCGCAGGAGGGGCCCACCACGGCGGGCCGTCAGGAGCCGCTGGAGGGCCCGGGGTGCGTCCGACCCGGAAGCCAGGAGACTCTCGCCCCCGGTACGTCGATCCAGGGCGCGGACCCTGAGTGAGGACACCCACGCGATGCAGGCTGCCCCGCCCCGTCGGACGCCGAGTTGCCCGCTGCCGAGCTGCCCGCCGCTGTGCGCCCGCTGACCCGGGCCGCCGCCTTCGCGCTGGGGGCCGTCGCGGGGTACGCCGCGGACGCCCGTTTCGCCGACCCGCGCCGCGGCCACCCCGTCGCCCTGTTCGGCAGCGCCGCGGCCCGCCTGGAGCGGCGCGCGTGGCGCGACGACCGTACCGCCGGAGCCGGGTACACGGCGCTGTGCGTGGGCGCGGTCGCGGCCGGTGCGCTGGCGCTGGACCGTACGGTCGGGCGCCGTCCGCTGGGCCGGGCCGCGCTGGCGGCCGCCGCGACCTGGACGGTGCTCGGCGGCACCTCGCTGACCCGGGAGGCGCGCACCATCGGCCGCTCGCTGGCCGCGGGCGACCTGACGGCCGCCCGGGAGCGGCTGCCGCACCTGTGCGGGCGGGACCCGAGCACGCTGGACGGGCAGCAGATCGCCCGGGCGGTGGTCGAGTCGGTGGCCGAGAACACCGCCGACGCCGTGGTGAACGCGCTGACCTGGGGCGCCCTGGCGGGCACGCCCGGGCTGCTGGCCTTCCGTGCCGTCAACACCCTGGACGCCATGGTCGGCCACCGCTCGCCCCGCTACGCCCGCTTCGGCTGGGCCTCGGCCCGGCTGGACGACGTCGCGGGCTGGCCGGGCGCCCGGCTGACCGCACTGCTGACGGTGGCCGCCGCTCCCGAGCCGCGGACCGCCTGGCGGGTCTGGCGCCGGGACGGCTCCGCGCACCCGAGCCCGAACGCGGGCCAGGCCGAGTCGGCCTTCGCGGGCGCGGTGGGCGTACGGCTGGGCGGGACGCTCCGGTACGGCGAACGGGTGGAGCACCGGCCGGTGCTGGGCGAGGAGTTGCGGCCGGTGACGGTGGACGACATCGAGCGGGCCTGCACGCTGTCGCGGCGGGTGGGCGCGCTGGCGCTGGGTACGACGGTCGCGGGGCACGTCCTGTTGCGTGCTCTTCGTGGGAGGGGCGAAGCATGAGTGAGCGCAGCGAGCTCGTCATCGACAGGTGCGCATGGTGCGAAGCGCCCACCGAGCGAGGCGAGGGGGACGCATGAGTAACGCGCTGCTGGTCGCCGGGACGACTTCGGACGCGGGCAAGAGCGTGGTGACGGCCGGGATCTGCCGTTGGCTGGTCCGTCAGGGCGTGCGGGTCGCGCCGTTCAAGGCGCAGAACATGTCGCTGAACTCCTTCGTCACCGCGGACGGCGCCGAGATCGGCCGTGCCCAGGCGATGCAGGCCCAGGCCGCCCGGGTGGAGCCGGAGGCCGCGATGAACCCGGTGCTGCTGAAGCCGGGCGCGGACGGCCGCAGCCAGGTGGTGCTGCTCGGCCGGCCGGTCGCCGAGGTGGGCGCGCTGGACTACCGCGAGCGCAAGCCCGTCCTGCTGGAGCGCGCCCTGGAGTGCCTGGCGGACCTGCGCCGACGCTACGACGTGGTGGTGTGCGAGGGCGCCGGGTCGCCCGCCGAGATCAACCTGCGCGACCGGGACATCGCCAACATGGGCCTGGCCACGGCCGCCGCCCTGCCCGTGGTGGTGGTCGGGGACATCGACCGCGGCGGGGTCTTCGCGGCGATGTACGGGACGCTGGCGCTGCTGTCCGCGGAGGACCAGCGGCACGTGGCGGGCTGGTTCGTCAACAAGTTCCGCGGCGACGCCCGGCTGCTGGCGCCCGGGCTGGAGATGCTGCGCGAGCTGACCGGCCGTCCGGTGCTGGGCACGCTGCCGATGCTGCCGGGGCTGTGGCTGGACGCCGAGGACTCGCTGGACCTGTCCACGGTGGTGGACCGGGTGGACGGCCGCGGCCCGCTCGGGGCCGACGTGCTGCGGGTGGCCGTGGTGCGCTTCCCCCGGCTGTCCAACTTCACCGACCTGGACGCGCTGGCGCAGGAGCCGGGCGTGCTGGTGCGCTGGGCGACCCGGCCGGAGGAGCTGGCCGACGCCGACCTGGTGGTGCTGCCCGGCACCCGGGCCACCGTGGCGGACCTCGCCTGGCTGCGCGAGCGCGGCCTGGAGCCGGCGCTGAAGGCGCGGGCGGCGGCCGGGCTGCCGATCCTCGGGGTCTGCGGCGGCTACCAGATGCTGGCGCGCTCGATCGAGGACGCGGTGGAGTCGAAGGCGGGGCTCGTCGACGGGCTCGGACTGCTGCCGACCGATGTCCGCTTCGGCGCCGGGAAGGTGCTGGCGCGGCCGGTCGGAGAGGCGTACGGGCAACGGGTCGAGGGCTACGAGATCCACCACGGGATCGTGGCGGTCGAGGGCGGTGAGGCCTTCCTGGACGGCTGCCGGGTCGGTTCGGTCTGGGGCACCACCTGGCACGGCGCGCTGGAGAACGACGGCTTCCGCCGCGAACTCCTGTGCGAGGTCGCCGAATTGGCCGGGCGGGCGTTCGTTCCGGCGCCGGACACCTCCTTCGCCGCGGCCCGCGAGGCCCGGCTGGACCGGCTGGGCGACCTGATCGAGGAGCACGCGGACACCGACGCGCTGTGGAAGCTGATCGAGGGCGGGGTGCCGGCAGCCGGAACGCTGCCCTTCCTCCCGCCCGGGGCACCTGGGAGTGACGCATGAGTGACGTCCGCTATCCGTTCACCGCGATCGTCGGCATGGCCGACCTGCGGCTCGGGCTGCTGCTGAACGCGGTCTCCCCGGCCGTGGGCGGCGTGCTGGTGCGCGGCGAGAAGGGCACCGCGAAGTCGACCATGGTGCGCGCACTGGCCGGGCTGCTGCCCTCCATCGCCGCCGTGGACGGCTGCCGCTTCGCCTGCGACCCGGCCGCGCCGGACCCGCAGTGCCCGGACGGCCCGCACGCCTCCCCCCGGAGCCACGAACGCCCGTCCCAGCTCGTCGAGTTGCCGGTCGGCGTGGCCGAGGACCGGATCGTCGGCTCGCTCGACCTGGAGCGCGCACTGGCCGAGGGCGTCAAGGCGTACGAGCCCGGTCTGCTGGCCAAGGCGCACCGCGGCGTGCTGTACATCGACGAGGTGAACCTGCTCCAGGACCACGTGGTGGACCTGCTGCTGGACGCCGCCGCGATGGGCCGCTCGTACGTCGAGCGCGAGGGCGTGTCGGTGCGGCACGCGGCGCGGTTCCTGCTGGTCGGCACGATGAACCCGGAGGAGGGCGAGCTGCGGCCGCAGCTGCTCGACCGCTTCGGCCTGACCGTCGAGATCGCCGCCACTCGGGACCCTGCCGAGCGTGCCGAGGTGGTCCGGCGCCGGCTCGCGTACGACGCCGACCCGGCCGGCTTCGCGACGCGGTTCGCGGCGCAGGAACGGGAGCTCGCCGAACACATCACCGCCGCCCGCGAGTTGCTACCCAGGGTCGAGCTGACCGATGTGGCACTGCGTCAGATCACCGCAGTGTGCGCGGCTTTCGAGGTGGACGGGCTGCGCGCCGACATCGTGATGGCCCGCACCGCGGTCGCGCTGGCCGCCTGGGCCGGGCGGGTGGAGGTGCTGGAGGAGGACGTCCGCAAGGCGGCCCAGCTGGCCCTGCCGCACCGGCGCCGACGCAACCCCTTCGACGCTCCGGGGCTGGACGAGGAGCAGTTGGACCGGACGCTGGAGGAGCACTCCCGGCCGGAGGACCCGGAGCCCGAGGGCGACGGTCCCGGTCCGGACGGTGACGGCGACGGCGGCGGACCTGAAGGCGGCGGCCCGGGCGGGGGAGCCCCCGAGCCGTTCGACGGCGGCGCCCCGGAGGCATCCGCCCCGGAGAGCGGCACCTCGGACTCCGAGCCGCCCGCGCAGCAGCCCGTCCCCGCCCAACACCCCGCGCCCGCCCGGGAGTCGGCGCCGGTCGCCGCCGCGGACCCGTACCGGACCCGGCTGTTCACCGTACGGGGCACCGGCCACGGCGCCCAGGGCCGGCGCTCCCCCGCCGAGACCACCGGCGGGCACACCGTCCGGGCCCGTCGGCCGCAGGGCACCCTGAGCCGGCTGCACCTGACCGCCACCCTCCAGGCCGCCGCGCCGCACCAGGTGGCGCGCGGGCGGGCCGGCCGGGCGCTGGTGCTGCACAAGGACGACTTCCGCGAACAGGTGCGCCGGGGACGGGAGTCCAACCTCGTGCTGTTCGTGGTGGACGCCTCCGGCTCGATGGCCGCCCGGCAGCGGATGACCGCCGTCAAGGGCGCCGTGCTGTCGCTGCTGATGGACGCCTACCAGCGCCGGGACAAGATCGGCATGATCACCTTCCGGGGCGCGGACGCCGAGCTGGCACTGCCGCCCACCTCCTCGGTGGAGGTCGGCGCGGCCCGGCTGGAGTCGCTGCCCACCGGCGGCCGCACCCCGCTGGCCGCCGGCCTGCTGCGCGCCCACGAGGTGCTGCGGGTCGAGCGGCTGCGCGACCCGAACCGGCGCCCGCTGCTGGTCGTGGTGACCGACGGCCGGGCCACCGGCGGGCGGGACGCACTCGCCCGCTCGCAGCGCGCGGCCGCGCTGTTCGCCGCCCAGGGCACGGCCAGCGTAGTACTGGACTGCGAGTCCGGCCCGGTCCGCCTGGGCCTGGCCCGTACCCTGGCCGGGCTGCTCGGCGGCAGCGCCGTCAGCCTGGAGGAACTGCGCGCGGAGGGCGTGGCCTCGCTCGTCCGCGAGAACCACGCGAACTATGCGAACCGTGCGAGCCGTGCGACCACCACTTCGACCGCTCCGTTGCGAAAGGCGGCCTGACCGACATGCCCAAGGGTGTCCCCGAGAGCGTTCCCGACGACGGCCTGACCACCCGCCAGCGCCGTACCCAGCCGATCACCGCGGTGCACACCGGCCCCGGGAAGGGCAAGTCCACGGCGGCCTTCGGCATGGCGCTGCGGGCCTGGAACCAGGGCTGGTCGGTCGGGGTGTTCCAGTTCGTGAAGTCCGCCAAGTGGAAGGTCGGCGAGGAGAACGCGCTGCGCGTGCTCGGCGCCTCCGGCGAGGGCGGCAGCGTCGACTGGCACAAGATGGGCTCCGGGTGGTCCTGGATCCAGCGCTCCGCCGAGCAGGAGATGTCCAGCGAGGAGGCGGCCAAGGAAGGCTGGGAGCAGGTCAAACGGGACCTCGCGGCCGAGACCTACCGCTTCTACGTGCTGGACGAGTTCACCTACCCGATGCACTGGGGCTGGATCGACCCGGAGGAGGTCGTCTCGGTGCTCAAGGACCGCCCCGGCAGCCAGCACGTCGTCATCACCGGCCGGTACGCCCCCGAGGCGCTGACCGGATTCGCCGACCTGGTCACCGAGATGACCAAGGTCAAGCACCCCATGGACGCCGGCCGCAAGGGCCAGCGCGGCATCGAGTGGTGACCTCTTGAGCAGCACCCCCCGCCTCGTCGTCGCGGCGCCCTCCTCCGGCGCCGGCAAGACCACCGTCGCCACCGGCCTGATCGCGGCGCTCGCCGCGCGCGGGCTGGCGGTGTCGCCGCACAAGGTCGGACCGGACTACATCGACCCGGGCTACCACGCGCTCGCCGCCGGGCGCCCGGGCCGCAACCTGGACGCCTTCATGTGCGGGCCCGAGCGGATCGCCCCGCTGTTCCTGCACGGCGCCGCGGGGGCGGACGTCGCCGTGGTCGAGGGGGTCATGGGCCTGTTCGACGGGGCCTCCGGGCGCGGGGAGCTGGCGTCCACCGCCCACGTCGCCAAGCTGCTGCGGGCGCCCGTGGTGCTGGTCGTGGACGGCTCCTCGCAGTCCCGCTCGGTGGCCGCGCTGGTGCACGGCTTCGCGTCCTGGGACCCGCAGGTGCGGCTGGCCGGGGTGATCCTCAACCGGGTCGCCTCCGACCGGCACGAGCAACTCCTGCGCGAGGCCCTGGAGGAGGGCTCCGGGGTGCCCGTCCTGGGCGCGCTGCGCCGCTCGGCGGCGGTGGCCACGCCGTCCCGGCACCTCGGACTGATCCCGGCGGTGGAGCGCTCGGCGGAGGCACTCAAGGCGGTCGCGGACATGGGCTCCCTGGTGGCGGCTTCGGTCGATCTGGACGCCGTGCTGGAACTCGCCCGCACCGCACCGGACCTGGACGCCGAGCCGTGGGATCCGTCGGCGGAGGTCGCGCCGGTCGCCGGACGGCCGCGGATCGCGGTGGCGGGCGGCGCCGCGTTCTCCTTCTCGTACGCCGAGAACGCCGAACTGCTCGGCGCGGCGGGCGCGGAGGTCGTTCCCTTCGACCCGCTGCACGCCTCGGAACTGCCGCAGGGCACGGCCGGGCTGGTCGTCGGCGGCGGCTTCCCGGAGCTGTACGTACGGGAGTTGAGCGGCAACGCCGCGCTGCGCTCGGCCATATCCGCGTTCGCCGCCGCGGGCGGGCCGATCGCCGCCGAGTGCGCCGGACTGCTGTATCTGGGGCGGGAGCTGGACGGCCTGCCGATGTGCGGGGTGCTGGACGCCACCGCCCGGATGACCGAACGGCTCACCCTCGGCTACCGGGAGGCCGTCGCCCTGCACGACTCCCCGCTCGCCCCGGCCGGCACCCGGGTGCGCGGGCACGAGTTCCACCGGACGGGCTGCGAACCGGGCGCGGGCGACCGCCCGGCCTGGGGCTGGCGCCTGCCGGCCGGGCCCCGCACGGAGGGCTTCGCGGACGGCAACGTGCACGCCTCGTACCTGCACCTGCACTGGGCCGGGACGCCCGAGCTGGCTTCGTCGTTCGCGGCGGCCGCGGCGGCTTTCGACGCCGGGGCGGGATCGGGTTCCAGCACCGGGACGGGGGCGCGGACGCGGCCGTAGGGTTGGCGCATGCATGTGATCGTCCTCAACGGCGGCTCCAGTTCCGGCAAGTCGAGCATCGCCCGGCGCCTCCAGGAGCTGCTGCCGGAGCCCTGGCTGCACCTCGGTGCGGACACCATGGTCGGCGCGCTGCCGCCGTGGCTGCTCGGCGGGGACGGGGGCATCGGCGGCCTGGAGGACGGTGACGGCACGGTGGCGGTCGGGCCGGTCTTCGCCCGGCTGGACGCCGCCTGGACGCTCGGCGTGGCGGCGATGGCCCGGGCCGGGGCGCCGGTCGTGGTGGACGAGGTGTTCCTCGGCGGGGGCGCCTCGCAACAGCGGTGGCGCGCGGCGCTGGAGGGCCTGGACGTGCTCTGGGTCGGCGTGCGCTGCGATCCGGCGGTGGCCGCGGCCCGGGAGGCGGCGCGCGGCGACCGGGTCGCCGGGATGGCCGCCGCGCAGGCCTCGGCGGTGCACGAGGGCGTCGCGTACGACCTGGTCGTGGACACCTCTCGGACCTCCGCGGGCGACTGCGCCGAGGCGATCCTCGCCCGGGTGGCGGCGGGGCGTTGAGCAGCCGTGGGAGACTCCTGCGGTTGACTGTCCGGCAGCGACGCCCTTCCGGCAGCACCCCCTTCCAGCAGCACCCCCTTCCGGTTCCGGCAGCACCACCCGTCCCACGGAGGCACGCCCATGGCCAGGCAGCACGAGTACACCGCCGAGATCAGCTGGACCGGCAACCGGGGCACCGGCACCAGCGACTACCGCTCCTACTCCCGCGACGTCGAGGTCACCGCCGAGGGACTGCCGGCCATCCCCGGCTCCGCCGACCCCGTGTTCCGCGGCGACAGGACCCGCTGGAACCCGGAGCAGTTGCTGCTCGTCGCGCTCTCCCAGTGCCACCTGCTCTCGTACCTGCACCTGTGCGCGGTGAACGGGGTCGTGGTGACCTCGTACGTCGACCGGCCGGTGGGAACCATGGCCGTGTCGCCGGAGGGCGGGCACTTCACCGAGGTGGTCCTGCATCCGGGGGTCGAGGTCGCCGAGGCGGGGATGGCGGAGCAGGCGCTCGCCCTGCACGCACAGGCGCACCGGGCCTGCTTCATCGCCAACTCGGTCAACTTCCCGGTGCGGCACGAGGCCGAGGTGACGGTCGCGGCTCGGGCGTAGCGGCTCGGGCGCAGCGGCTCGGGCGCAGCGGCTCGGGCGCAGCGGGTCAGGCGCAGCGGGTCAGGCGCAGCGGGTCGGGTGGAGTCGGCCAGCGCCTCGATCACAGCGCGAGAGTCTGCCAGCCGCGGGTGATCTGGTCGTGGACGGCCACCGGGTCCGGCGGTGTCGACTGGGCCGCCGCAAGCGCCGCCAGCAGGCCCGTACCGTCCGCCGGGCGCTGCGCGGGGTCGATGGCCAGGGCGCGGGTGACGACGCCGGCGAGCGCCGGGTCGAGGGCCCGGACCGCCGCCAGCGCGGCCGGTTCGGGCCCGGTCTCGACGATCCGGCGGATCACCGCGCCCGTGTTGGTCGCCGCGAACGGGCTGGCACCGTGCGCCGCGCACACCACGCAGCAGGCCCAGGCCCACACGTCGGCCGCCGGGCCGACCCGCTCCTCGCCGAACTGCTCGGGCGCCATGTACGTCAGGGTGCCCGGGCCGCCGCCGGGGGCGGTCAGCCGGGTGCCGTCCACGATCGCCGCGATGCCGAAGTCCAGCAGGCGCGGGCCCGCCGTGGTCAGCATGATGTTGGCGGGCTTGAGGTCCCGGTGGACCAGCCCCAGCCGGTGCACCCCGGACAGCGCCACGGCCAGCGCCAGCGCGAGGGCGCGCAGCGCCTCGGCGGAGCCGATCGGCCCCTGCTCGCGCAGGTGGGCGTCCAGCGGACGGCCGTCCAGCAACTCCATGGCCAGGTACGGGCGTCCGGAGTCCACCCCGGAGTCGAGCACCCGGGCGGTGTAGGCACCGGGGACCATGGCGAGCACCTCGGACTCGCGCTGGAAGCGGCGCAACAGGTCGGCGTCGTCGAGGAGTTCGAGGTTGATGGTCTTCAGCGCGACCTGGGTGGCGGAGCCCTGGCGCTGGGCGAGGTAGACCGTGCCCATGCCGCCGGAGCCGATCCGGCCGAGGAGTTGGTAGCCGCCGATCGTGCGGGGCTCGTGCGCACCGAGCGGGCCGCCGAGGGGCGGGCTCGACGGCACGGGCGGGGCGGTCGGGGCGAACTGCGCGGGGACGTACGGGGATTGCGGCGTCTGCGGCACCTGCGGGGTGTACGGCGGCTGCGGTGGCGCGGTGGGGGCGTACGGGTTCTGCGGGGCGAACAGCGCCTGGGCGGCTCGGGCGGCGTCGGCCTCCGGGGTGCCCGAACCCTCCGTCGCGCCGACCGGCTTGGGCCTGCGGCTCGCCAGCAGGGCGATCACCTGGAAGACCAGGGCGGTGAAGATCAGGCCGACCGGCAGGAGGAACACACCGATCACCGCGCGGAGCAGCACCAGACCGATCAGCCGCGCCCGGGTCGAGCCGGACGCCCAGACCTCCTGGGGCAGGTCGGCGGTCAGCAGCGTGCGCTGGGTCAGGTACCAGAGCAGCAGCCACAGCAGCAGGAACCCGATGAAGAGGGCGAGGTACCAGGTCCGAGCCACGGACAGGGAGACCTGCCATTCGTGGCCGAGGTACACGGCATTGTGGAGGTCGAACGGCCGTTCCAACAGGAAGTAGCTGTGGAGGTCCTCGAAGTACACGGCGAAGTACGTTCCGGCGGCGGCGACCAGACCGATCGCCAGCTCGCCGAAGGTCGCACCGAGGCCGCCCGGCGCTCCCCCGCTCGCGTCGGCGCCGGTGGCCGCCAGCGCCCGCCGCCGGGTGGCCGTTTGGGCACGCGCCAGCACCGGAAGTGTCGCCAGCCGTACCAGCAGCGCCAGTCCGACCGTGATCAGTAGCGCCATGTCGAGCAAGTCCAGCATGTTCCCCCCGCCTGATCGGGCACAGGGAGTATAGGGGGCGCCCGCGGCCGCCGTGCTCCACTCCGGCCCGGCCCTCGTCAGTCCTCCTCGTCCAGCAGCACGGCGAGGTAGCGGTCGATCTCGACGCGCAGTTCCTCCGGCATCGGCACCTGCCGATGGCCGCTGCCGGCCGTCGCGTTGAACAGCACGCCGTCGCACCAGCGGATCAGCCGACGGGCGTCCGCCTCCGGGTCGGTGGAGCCCGAGGCGGCGAGCAGGTCGGCGGCGAGCCGGGCGAAGCGGGCCCCGAGGCGGTCGTAGACGGAGCGCAGTTCGGGCCTGCGGGTGGCCTCCAGGGCGAGTTCCAGGCGGGCCAGGGTCAGCCTGCGGCCGCTGGTGAGCGCCTGGAACATCGCCTCCGCGCCGACCTCGACCAGCAGGTCGCGCGGCGGGAGGGTGGCGCCCGGCAGGCCGCCCTCGGCGAGGGCCGGGTAGTCGGCGGTCTCGCGCTCGACGATCCGGACGAGGACGAGTTCCAGGAGGGCCGCCCTGGTCCGGGCGAGGTTGGAGGTCGAGCCGGCGGGCAGGCCGGACGCGTCGTCCACGGCGCGGTGGGTGAGCCCCCGCAGGCCGGCGTCGGCGATCAGGTCGATGGCGGCGTCGGCGATCAGGGTCGGTCGCGGGGGCGTCAGCGGGGCTGTCATGGGTCCGATCATGGCCTTTCCGGTCGGGCTCCCCCAACCTCACTACAGCCGTAGTTTGCCACCCACTACATGTGTAGTAGCGTGCTGGGAGCAGCGGAAACTACACCTATAGTGACCGGATCGTGTGAATCGCGCGAGAAGAGGAGCCCTCATGCCTCCCACCGACCCCGGCCCGCACCGGGCGATCGTCATCGGCGGCGGAATCGGCGGCCTCACCGCCGCCCTCGCCCTCCACCGACAGGGCATCCCCGTCACCGTCCACGAACGCGCCGCCTCGCTGGAACCCGTCGGCGCCGGACTCGCCATCGCCCCCAACGCCCTGCGCGCCCTCGACCGGCTCGGCGTCGGCCCCCGGCTGCGCGCCCTCGCCGCCCCGCACCCCGCCGTCGGCGTGCGCCACCCCTCCGGCCGCTGGCTCGCCCGCACCAGCACCGCCGCCGTCGAGGCCCACTTCGGCGACCCGATCGCCGCCGTCGCCCGCGCCGACGTCATCGCCGCACTGGTCGACGCCCTTCCGGAGGGCACCGTCCGCACCGGCTCCCCCGCCGCGGTCATCGACCCGGGCGACGACCGGCAGCCCGCCGTCGTCCGCACCACCGACGGGGACCGGCCCGCCGGGCTGGTCGTCGCCGCCGACGGCATCCGCTCCGCCACCCGCGGCCTGCTGTTCCCCGAGCACCCCGGCCCCCGCTACAGCGGTTTCACCACCTGGCGCTCCGTCGTCACCCCGGACCGCCGCCCGGCCGCCGCCGGCGAGGTCTGGGGCCCCGGCCGGCTCGCCGGGACCGTCCCGCTCGCCGACGGCCGGGTCTACGTCTACGGCGCGGCCCTCGCCCCGGCCGGCGCCCGGGCAGGCAGCGAACACGCCGAGCTCCAGCGGCTGTACGGCGACTGGTGCGCACCCGTCCCCCAGCTGTTCGCCCTGGCCGAACCCGAGCGGGTGCTCCGCAACGACGTCTGGGACCTGGCCGACCCCCTGCCCGCCCACCACCACGGCCGCGTCGCCCTCCTCGGCGACGCCGCCCACGCCATGTGCCCCTTCCTCGGCCAGGGCGCCTGCCAGGCCATCGAGGACGCCGTCGTCCTCGCCTCCCTCCTCACCCCCACCGCCGACCCGGTCACCGCCCTCCCCGCCTACACCGCCACCCGCCTCCCCCGCACCACCGCCGTCGTCACCGCCTCCCGCCGCACCGGCAGCCTCATCGCCCTCCGCACGCCCGCCGCCACCCTCCTCCGCACCACCGCCCTCACCCTCGCCGGCCTCCTCCCCGCCCGAACCCTCCTCCGGCGCTCCGCCCCGATCTACGACTGGCAGCCGCCCGCCCTGGCCGCCGAGGGGTGATCAGGGGGTGATCAGGAGGGCACGATCCCGCGGCCACGGGGAACGGTCACGTCCGGGCGCGCCCTCCACCTCGGCCCCCGGAAACGCCGGCCAGGCCCGGGTCCACCCGATCACCCCGAGCCTGGCCGCCCACGACGCCTCGGTGTCCCCTCGGCGGTCGAGCAGAGGTCCTCGCCGTCACGCCGCGTGCCCCGGACGCGTCGGGCGCGCTCCACGGCGTCCGCGACGCGCTCGGAGTTCTTCGGCAGGTCGGAGAAGGACACGGTGAGCACATGTTCCGAGGCCAGTTCGGAACACGTTCCGGAGTCGATCACGCCTGCTGCACCCTCGTGCTCGCTCGGGCCCGCGAGGCCCGGGAGGGTGTCGGTGGCGGTCGGGAGGATGGGCGGCATGAGTGACTCCAGGCGGGCCATTGCTGATTACTGGGACGCTGCCGCGGCGGGGTTCGACGATGAGCCGGATCACGGGTTGCGGGCGGCCGGGACGAGGGAGGCGTGGGGGCGGCGGGTGCGGGGGTGGATGCCGGCGGGGGCGGTGGACGTGCTCGATGTCGGCTGCGGAACGGGCTCGTTGGCGGAGCTGGTCGCGGCGGCCGGTCACCGGGTGACCGGGGTGGATCTGGCGCCGCGGATGCTGGCGCGGGCGCGGGCCAAGCTGGCGGCGGCCGGCTTGGCGGGGCGGTTCCTGGTGGGGGACGCGGGCGCGCCGCCGGTGCGGGAGGGCGGCTTCGACGTGCTGCTCTGCCGGCATGTGATCTGGACGCTGCCCGACCCGGAGCGGGCCCTGCGCGCCTGGGTGCGGCTGCTGCGGCCGGGCGGGCGGCTGGTGCTGGTCGAGGGGCGGTGGCGCGAGGCGGGCGAGCACGCGGAGCCGTACGTCACCGGTGCGGAGCGACTGCCGTGGGGCGGCGGCGTCGGGGCGGAGCAACTCACGGCGGCCGTACGTCCGCTGGTCTCGGAGCTGCGGATCGAGCCGCTCCACGGGGACGCCGCCCTGTGGGGCGGCCCGGTGGAGGACGAGCGCTACGCGCTCCTCGCGGACCTGTAGCGGAAGGTCACGAGCCGCTGCCGAAGGTGCCGTTGAGCGGGTCGCGGCGGAAGCAGGCGACGCAGCGGAGGCGGGTGTAGATCGCCACCGTGCCCATGCAGACGTCCTCCCGGCCGTCCAGCGGGCTCGCCGAGCCGGCCGGCTTCCCGCAGTCCAGGCACCGCCGGTGGGGCCGGGCGGAGACGGAGCAGGCGCGGCAGACCAGGTGGGTGGGGTGCTCGGCGTGCACGACGACGGGCTGCGGCCCGCCGTACAGCAGGTGTTCGCACCAGGTGCAGGACTCGTCGTCCTGCGCCGCGAGCATCCGCTCCCTGGCCTCCCGCTGCCACCTGGCCGCGTCCTGCAACGGCACCTTCACCGGCGGGCCCCACCCTGCGGCCGCGAGCCACTGGGCGCCCTCGGCACCGGCCGCCCGCAACTGGTCGTCGACGGCGATCTCCCTGGCGGTCCTGCGCTTCATCGGCCTCTCCTCCAGTAGGGCGTCCCGATGCAGTAGGGCGTCCCGATGGACCAACGCGGCCGGCGCGGTAGTGGTCACGCGAACCACCCCACCGTGACGGCGATTCAGTCGAAGAGGGACTCGGTGTCGCCGTGGGCGACGAGGAGCTTGTGCAGCAGGGCGTCGAGCTGGGCGCGTTCGTCGGCGTCGAGGGCGGCGAGGATGCGCTCCTCGTTGCGGAGGTGGCCGGGCAGGGCGGCGTCGATGAGCTCCTTGCCGGCCGGGGTGAGGCGGACCAGGACGGCGCGGCGGTCGGTGGGGCAGGGGCTGCGTTCGACCAGGCCCTTGGCGGAGAGCTTGTCGACGCGGTTGGTGATGGCGCCGGAGGTGACCATGGCGGACTTGAGCAGGGCGCGGGCGTTGAGCTCGTAGGGCTCGCCGGAGCGGCGCAGGGTGGCGAGGACGTCGAACTCGGAGGAGTCCAGGCCGCAGGTGAGGAAGTACTCGCGGAGGGCGCCGTCGACCCGGACGTTGAGCCGCCGGAGCCGGCCGATCAGGGCCATGGCCTCCAGGTCGAGGCTCGGGTCGACCCTCCGCCACTGCTCGGCGATGTCGTCGACGGTGTCGCGCTGCTGCATGACCTGTCATCTCCCTCTCGATGGTGGCCCGGTCCAAGTATCTTAACATTCACATACTTGACGTTCGCCGATCTCCGGCGTAGAAATATCTCAACGTTCAGATAGTCAACGTTGAGGGGATCGGGACCGCCATGGACCGCAAGCGCGCAGGCATCGCCGCCACCGCCGCACTCGCCCCGGCCGCCTGGGGCACCACCTACCTGGTGACCACCCAGCTGCTGCCCGAAGGCCGCCCGCTGCTGCTCGCCGCACTGCGGGCGCTGCCGGCCGGGCTGCTCCTGCTGATGATCGGCCGCAAACTGCCCAAGGGCCGCTGGTGGGGGCGCGCGGCGGTGCTCGGGATGCTCAACATCGGGCTGTTCTTCCCGCTCACCTTCGTCGGCGCCTACCGCCTGCCCGGCGGCGTCGCGGCCACCATCGGGGCGATCCAGCCGCTGCTGGTCGCCGGGTTCTCGATCGGGGTGCTCCGCGTACGGCCCGGCCGCCGGGCGCTGCTCGCCGGGCTGGCCGGGGTCGGCGGGGTGGCGCTGCTGGTGCTCAAGAGCGGGGCGAAGCTGGACGGCGTCGGCATCGCCGCGATGGTCACCGCGATCGGCCTGATGGCGATGGGCACCGTCCTCACCCGTCGCTGGGGGCGCCCGGAGGGGGCCACCATGGTCGACCTCACCGCGTGGCAGCTGCTCGCCGGCTCGCTCTTCCTGGTCCCGCTCGCCGCGCTGGTCGAGGGCGCGCCGCCGGCGCTGAGCGCCGCCAATCTGGCGGGCTTCGCCTACCTCGGGCTGCTCAGCACCGCGCTCGGGTACGTGCTGTGGTTCCGTGGCATCGACCGGCTCGGCGCCGGGCCGGCGTCCTTCCTGGGGCTGATCAACCCGGTGGTGGCCACCGTCGGCGGCCTGGTCGTGCTCGGCCAGACCCTCACCCTGTGGCAGGTGCTGGGCCTGGTGCTGGCGCTGGGCGCCATGCTCATCGGCCAGGCCCCGGCCCGCCGGGGTGCTGCGGCAGGCCCGGCGTCCGCGTCTCAGGCCCCGGTCGCCGCCCAGGCCCCGGTCGTCCAGGCGCCCGTCGCTCGGGCCGAAGCGATCCGGACCGCGGCCGCCCGCTGACGGCCCTCGTCCCTCCTGCGCCCCGCCCGGCACCGCCGGCGGGGCGCGGACGTCGTGCGGTGCCGCCTCACCCCGTGGCGCGGATGTAGATGTCGGCGGCCCCGGGCAGGCCGCCCGGGATGGCGGCGACGTAGATCCGGCGGGCCGTCGGGGCGCGGGTGGGAACGGCGGACGGGGTCGCTGCGGGTGTCCAGGTCGGGGTGGGACTCGGGGCGGGTGTGCCACCGCCGGGGGCGTCCTCCTCGGGCTCGGCGGCCGCCGCCTCGCTTCCCTCGCCTTCCGGATCGGCCTCGGTCGGCGCCGGTGCCGGATCCGCCGCGATCGCAGCGGGCGAGGCGGACGGGGCTAGCGCGGCGGACGGGGAGGCGCTGTCCTCCGCCTCGGGCGTCGCCGACGCGCTCGCCACACCCGGCCCCGCGGAGGAAGCCGGCGCCTCCGGCAGCTCCGGTGCCTCGGCCGGCTCGTCGCCCCCGAGGGCGGCGGCGAGGTCCGGCGGCAGCGGCGCGGCGGGGCCGGGCTCGGGCAGGTCGTAGGTGTGCAGGAAGTCGTCCAGGCCCGGCTCCTTGCCGCCGCCGAGCCGGTAGTGCAGGTAGGCGACGGGCGCGCCGTCCGAGGTGCGGGTGTAGACGGCGCCGACCGGGACGTAGTAGCGCCCGGCGCCGGGGTGCTGGGAGGGGTGGAGGCCGGCCAGGCGTTCGGCGCGGTCGCGGTCGGTCTCCCGGCTGCCGACCCCGCCGACGGTGAGCGCGTTGACGCCGCGCACCACCAGGGCGGCGGCGACGGACACGCACAGCACCAGTCCGACGGCGACGGTGCGCCGCAGGACCGGGCGGCCGTGCAGGGCCGGCCAGGAGTCGGTGACCATGCGCTCGGGTGGGATGCCGTCCACGGTTGTCTCGCTCCCCCGTATCGATCAGGACGCCCGACCGGACCCTTCGGTCGGGGCGTCACATTCTGCTCGACGTGGGACGGTAGCGGAGAGTTCCTCAGCCCAGGTAGGCGGGGGCGACGGCAGCCCTGGTGACCAGCCGCGCGGCGCCCGAGCCGTTCGCCGGGACGGTCCACAGGTCGGCGCCGTAGTCCCCGGGCAGGGCGTAGAGCAGGGTGTCGTCGTCGGACCAGAGCGCCTGGTCGTCGATGTCGCGCTGCTCGGCGGTGGCGGTCTCCGTCCCGGTCGCGAGGTCGAGCACGTACAGCCGCCAGGGGGCGTCGGGCGACAGGCCGGGGACGCGCTTCTTGTAGGCGATGCGGGTGCCGTCCGGGGAGAGGGAGGGGCATTCGACGTTGTCGTGCAGGGTGGCGAGGGTGCGGGCGGCGAGGTCGCCGCGGACGAGGTGGGTCTGCCCGGAGGTGGCGAGGGTCGCGTAGAAGGTGTTGTCGTCGGCGAAGGTGACGCCCCAGATGTTGACGTCGTGCGCCTGGTACGGGCGGCCGTCCTTGATGACGGCGAAGTCCTCCAGGTTCTCCCGCAGGTTCCAGTCCCGCACGTCCACGATCGAGGTGCGGGTGGAGAAGTCGGTGCCCGCGTAGGAGTCGCCGCTGACGAAGACCGTCCAGGCGGCGAGGTGCCCGGACGGGGAGACCCGGGCGCGCGTCGGGATGCCCGCGGCGGGGAACGAGCGCCGTTCGTGCAGGTGGTCGTCGAGGACGACGGCGCGGTAGGTGTCCTCCAGAGCGCCGTGCTCCGCCTGGAGGCAGATGCCGGTGCCGGCGGCGGCGTGGAAGCGCAGGCACTGGGTGCCGGAGGCGGTGCGCGGGCCGTCGGGGCGGTCGGCGGGGACGGTGGTGATCTCGTCCCGGTGCGGGCCCCAGGCCATGTTGCGGAAGAGCAACTGACGCCCGATCGAAGGGACTTGGAGCGACACGTTCCCGGCGGTGACGGCCGGCCCGCCGGACTGGGCCTGGTCCCGGCGGGCGGTGCGGTCGGCCGCGTAGAGGACGGCCCCGGTGCCGACCGCGCCGAGCACCAGGACGGCGACCAGCAGCACGATCACCCTGGTGCGGTTGTTCTGCGGGTTCACACGCCCTCCTCGACGGCAACGGCAACGCTCCCGGACGAGCGCAGCACCACCGCCGCGCCCGCCACGCACAGCGCCAGTGCCCCCGCCGACCAGGCGAGCGCGGTCGAGCCGCCCACGGCGCTCCACAGCGCGCCGAACAGCAGCGAGCAGGCGAACCGGGCCAGCGCCTGCCCGGTGCCGACCAGGGCGAGCCCGGCGCCGCGCTGCTCGGCGGGCGCGGCGTCGGCCGCGGCGGCGGCGAGCACGCCGTCGGTGGCGGCGTAGAACGAGCCGTGCAGCACCAGCACGCAGAGCACCGCGGGCAGTCCGCGCAACGGCGAGAGCAGCAGTCTGTACGCGAGCAGCAGCACCCCGTGCCCGAGCAGGAAGAGCCGGCGGCGGCCGATCCGGTCGGCGAGCGAGCCGAGCGGGACGGCCAGCAGCAGGAAGGCGGCCGCGGTGCCGAGCGGCAGCAGCGGGAACAGGTTGACGGACAGGCCGAGCCGGCGCTGGATCAGCAGGTAGAGGAAGGAGTCGCTGACGGTGGTGAGCCCGAGCAGCACGGCGCAGCCGGCGAGCCGGCGCAGTCCGGGCAGGCGCAGCAGGGCGAGACTGCCGCGCAGCGTGGGGGCGGGAGTTGAGGGGTCGTCGCCCTCCTGGCGGTTGGGCACGAACAGCAGCAGGATCAGCACGCCCAGCGCGGCGACGCAGGCGCTGACCGTGAACACCGCGTCGTAGCCGTGCCGTTCGCCGCCGTCGGCGAGCATCGGGCCGCCGGCCAGCCGCAGCACCAGGAAGGCGGCAAGCGGACCGAGCAGGGCACCGGCCGTGTCCATCGCCCGGTGCACGCCGAAAGCCCGTCCGCGGTGCGGGGGTTCGGTGGCCAGCGAGATCATCGCGTCCCGGGGCGCGGTGCGCAGGCCCTTGCCGGTGCGGTCGACGGCGATGACGACGCCGATCACCGGCACGGTGTGGACGAACAGCAGCAGCGGCCGGCACAGCGCGGACAGTCCGTAGCCGACGGCCGCGACTGTCTTGTGCCGGGCGGCGCCGTCGCGGCCCCGGCGGTCGGCGAGGTGTCCGCCGACGAGCCGGACCAGCGCGCTGAAGCCGTTCTGGATGCCGTCGAGCAGCCCGAAGCCGAGCGGGGAGAGGCCGAGTCCGGTGAGCAGGTAGAGCGGAAGCACGGCGTTGACCATCTCGGAGGAGATGTCGGTGACCATGCTGACGGTGCCGAGGGCGAGGACCGCCCCCGGCACGGCGCGCAGGGCGGCGCCCCGCCGCACCTGGCCGGCGGCCGGTGCGACGGGGGCCTTGGAGCTGCGGGAGTCCGCGACGTACACGGGCGTCAGTTCCAGATGCCGGTGATGTCGGTGGCATTGGCGGAGTTGCCGGCGTGGGCGTTGACGCCCGCCAGGTCCTCCAGGGTGTGGAGCACGTCGTAGTGGTTGTACCTGGTGGCGGTGGAGCTTCCGGGGGCGACGTGGGCGCCGTAGACCAGGGTCGGGATGCGGTTGCCGGACAGGCGGTTGTCCTCGTCGAAGGTCACCACCAGCAGGCTGTTGTTGCTCACGGCCCACTGGGCGTACGCGTCGAGGTTGGCCTGCAGCCAGGAGTCGCCGGTGCCCACCGAGCAGTCGTGCATGTCGTCGCACAGGTCCGGGATGACGAAGGAGACCTTGGGCAGGGTGGTGAAGTCGGCCGGGAACGCGTCCATGCCGTAGGCGCTGGAGGTGGGCACGTTGCCGAAGCCGAACCACGGGTTGTGCTTCTGGGCGTAGTTGCCGCTGCTGCAGTCGGTGGCGCCGACGGCAGGCAGGCCCTCGTTGTAGCTGGCCCAGGTCTGGTTGGCGGCGAGCAGCTCGGAGGCCAGGTTGGGCTGCTGCAGGGCGCCGACGTCCACGCAGCTGTCGTCGACGACGCCCTGCGAGCTGCCGGAGAACAGCATGTAGTAGTTGGGCTGGCTGGGGTGGGTGAGCGCGTACGACTGGGTCAGCGTCGCGCCGCCGGCGGCCAGGGTGCGGTTGATGTACGGCGCCTTCGAGCTGCCGATGACCTGCGAGTACGCGTGGTTCTCCAGCATGACGACGACGACGTGGTCGGGCGAGGGCAGGCCGGCGGCGGTGTCGGCGGCCGCGCTGCCGCCCGCGGCCCACAGGCCGAGCGAGCCGGCGACCAGGCCGAGGCCGGTGGCGAGGGCGGTGATCGGGCGGAGCCTGCGGCGACGGGCGGGGCGCGGGCCGGCGGTGGGGGTGGGGGTGCCGGGGGTGCGGAGTCGTGCGAAGGCCATGGGGTCCTCCGGGGTCGGGGCTGCCGGGGCGGGAGCGCCGAGAACAGTAGGATCGCTTCGGTGACGTGTACCGCACAAGAGAGGTGAAGAACAGAAGAACAGCTGCGAGGCGGTCCTGATACGGAGTAACCGGCGCCGCGTCGGATGTCACACGCGTCGCGATTGACCCGTTTCGGCCGCCCGTGGTGGGATCACGGGGGCTTGGACGAAGGAGTACGCGACGTGATCGGACTGGTCGCCATCGACGGGGCGGTCGGACCGCTCGCGGCCGAACTGCACGCCGCCTGGCCGGAGAGCAGCCGCGTCCACGTCGCCTCCATCGGCAACTGCTTCCAGGCGCCCGATGCGATGTCCTTCGCGCTGGGCCGGTACCGGCGGGTGGTCGCCTTCGCACCGCTGCCCACGGTCGTCTCGCTGCTCCGGCATTGGCACCTCGAAGCCCCGCGCGGGGCCAGCCTGCTCTGTGTGGACCCCCGGCGACGATGGGTGATCCCGCTCGCCGGCGGCGAGGCCGCCGAGGAACTGGCCCGGGAGGTGCAACTCGTCCTGGGTGTCACCCCGGTGTTCACCGGCTACCCCTCATCGCCCGGGCACCCCCCGATCACACCCTCCCCGCCCTTCGTGCCCGGCACGTCTGCGGACGCCCCGGTCCTGCGGGTCGTCGACTGGGAGGACCCGGGCGAGAGCGACGTCCTGGTGTTCCCGCGGACCCTGGTGGTCGGGATCGGCGCGGGCAGCGGCACCGAAACCGCCGAGGTGATGCGACTGCTGACGGACACCCTGGAGGCGGCGGGCCTCGACCGCTCCTCGGTGGCCCGGCTGGCCACCGTCACCGGCAAGGCGGACCATCCTGCGGTGCGCTGGGCCGCGTCCTGCCTGACCGGGGTGCCCGTGGACGAGCATCCGGCGCCACGGCTGGCGGACGTGCCGGTGCCGAACCCGTCCGACCTGGTCGGAACCGCCGTCGGCACGGCGAGCGTCGCCGAGGCGGCCGCACTGGCCAGCGCGCCGGGCGGCCGACTCGTGGTCGCCAAGCGGAAGTCGGCGACGGCGACGGTGGCGATCGCCCGGGCGGCCGTGCGCGGGCGACTGGCCGTGATCGACGTCGGCCCGGACGGCCCCGACCGGCTGGGGCCGCGGGCGCTCACCGAACTGCGCAACGCCTCGGCGGTGGTGGGCCGGCCGAACACGGTCGAGGCGCTGGCCGACCTGCTCCGGCCGGGCACCCGACAGGTCGCCGTGGCGGTGCCCGGGACGGTACGGAGCGCGAGCGGCCGGGTGGTGCCCTGGGCCTACGCGGCGGAGGATGGCACCGGAACCGCGGTCGACCACATCGGGGCGGCCACCCGACTCGCCGCACACGGGCACACCGTCGTACTGGTCACCCACGGCAACGACGCCGCGCCGTCGGTGCCGCCCGGCCCCTACGACGTCCACCACGTGCCCCGGCCGACCACCGAACCCGCACCACCCGCACCGCCCGCACCACCCGCTGGAGACCCCGCATGACCGCCCACGAGCCCGACCTGCGCCACCACGGCGACGCCGAGGTGCGGGCGGACGGACGCGGCCTGGTCGACCTCGCCGTCAACGTCCGCACCGGCACGCCCCCGGCCTGGCTGCGCGAACGCCTAGCCGCCACGCTCGGCGACCTCGCCGCCTACCCCGACCGGACCGCCGCCCGCGCCGCGGTGGCCGCCCGGCACGGGCGTCCGGTCGAGGAGGTACTGCTCACCTCCGGGGCGGCGGAGGCCTTCGTCCTGCTCGCGCGGGTCCTGATTGCACGTCACATCGTGGTCGTTCACCCGCAGTTCACCGAACCCGAGGCCGCCCTGCGGGACGCCGGGCACCGGGTGCACCGGGAGCTGCTCTCCCCCGGGGACGGCTTCCGGCTGGGCGCCGTCCCCGAGGAGGCGGACCTCGTCGTCCTCGGCAACCCGACCAACCCGACCTCCGTCCTGCACCCCGCCGAGGCCGTCGCCGCGCTCGCCCGGCCCGGGCGCACCCTGGTGGTGGACGAGGCGTTCATGGACACCGTGCCCGGCGAGCGGGAGTCCCTCGCCCCGGTCCGGGGCCTGCCCGGCCGGGTCGTCGTGCTGCGCAGCCTCACCAAGACCTGGGGCCTGGCCGGGCTGCGGATCGGCTACGTGCTCGGACCGGCGCCGCTGATCGCCGCCCTCGGCGCCGCGCAGCCGCTCTGGCCGGTCTCCACCCCGGCCCTGGTCGCCGCCGAGGCGTGCAGCGGTCCGGCAGCACTGGCCGAGGCGGAGCAGGCGGCCGCCGAACTCGCCCTCTGGCGAGCGTACTTGGTGAAGGGACTGGCCGCCTTCCCGGCACTTCGGGTGTACGGCGAGCCGGCCGCCTCCTTCGTCCTGGTCCGGCTGCCGGGTGCGGCCGCCGTCCGCGAGCGGCTGCGCGAGCACGGCTTCGCCGTCCGGCGCGGGGACACCTTCCCCGGCCTCGGCGAGGACTGGCTGCGGATCGCCGTACGGGACGAGGAGACCACCGACCGCTTTCTCAACGCCCTGGAGAAGGTGCTCGGTCCAGCCTGACCTCGGCACCGCGCTCGATCCGTCCGGGCGCCAGCACCTGCGCGTACACGCCCGCGCAGGGCAGCGCAGGCATCCCCTCCAGCGGGACCAGCCGGTTGCGCTCGGCCGGCATCCGCAGCGCCTCCGCCCGACGGGGCAGCGGCCCGTGCGCCAGGGTGGGGACGGCACAGCGCGGGCTGGGCGCCAGGATGCGCAGCCGCAGCGTCTCGCCGATGGCCAACTCCCGCCCCACCCAGGCGTTCTCGACGAACCCCTCGCCCGCCGTGCGGAGCACCAGGTTCGGCCGGTAGCGCTCGGCCTCGGCGCCGACGGCGCCCAGCGCGGCACTGGTGATCAGGTGCACCGGGGCGAAGTCGAAGAAGCCGCCCTCCGGCGCGGCCCGACCCAACTCATTGACGGTCACCGGCACTTCCGCCTCCATCCCGCGCGCCAGCACCTCCTCCGGCACGGCCCGCTCGACCGCCGCGCCGGGCGGGCGCTCGGCGATCAGGGCGAGCTTGCGGCCGAGCGCCTCCGACAGCTCCGCCTCGTCCGCGACGCGTCCGTCCGGGCCGGTGATCTCCACTCCGCCGTCCGCGGTGGCCAGTGCCGAGTACCGCAACAGCCCCGCCCACAGCCGGGGGTTCTTCGCACTGGCCACCCTTCCGGACGCCAGGTCCAGCAGCGCCCGCGCCCGGTCCCCGGCCAGGCCCCGCCCGGACACCTCGGCCGCCGAAAGCTCCTCCCCCAGCAGCGACTTGACCGGGTAGCGGTGCAGCCGCTCCACCTGGCCGATCAGCTCTCCGGTCAGCACGAGGTGTCTTCCGCCCACTCCCGCAGGGTCGCGAAGTCCTCGGCCCGCAGGCCGTTCCGGGGGTTGACGTGCAGCACCAGCGCCGGACCGGGGTGGTTCGCCTCGATCCACTCGGCGTCCTGCGGCCCGAGCTCGTCGTCCACCCAGACGAACGGCCGCCCGTCCGCCCAGGCCACCACGTCCCTGGTCTTCCAGTGCAGCCCGTCCGGGTCCTCCCCGAACATCTCCGTCCAGGGGATGTACGGGAGTTCGGGCAGCCCGAGGTGAGGGCCGATGTGGGTGTTCGCATCCTCCATCCACCCGGTCGCCCAAACCAGTTCGTACGGCAGCGCCAGCAGTTCCACCCCGTGCGCCGGGTTCAGCCAGACCCGCAGCGGCTTCGCCTCCCCCTCCGCCCACCGCGCCTGCCGCTCCGCCCACCAGGTGGGCATCAACTCGTGGCTGCGGTAGCCGGCCGGCCGCCGCAGCCTCGGCGCGGCGTAGGGGTTGAGCGGTCCGTCCACGTCGAGCAGGAGCAGCGGCTGTCGGGTCATGCCGTGAATTGTCCGGCGGACAACCGGGATTGACCAGCGATTTGCCCGAGCCGCAACGGCCGCAGGCCCTCCCCGGAGCGGGGAGGGCCTGCAGGCGGCGTGTGCCTCGGGGGCGGATCAGACCTGGCCGGCCTTCTCCAGGGCCTCGCAGCAGGTGTTGATCAGGAGGCGGGTGACGACGTAGGGGTCGACGTTGGCGTTCGGGCGGCGGTCCTCGATGTAGCCCTTCTGCTCCACCTCGACCTGCCACGGGATGCGGACCGAGGCGCCGCGGTTGGAGACGCCGTAGCTGTAGACGTTCCACGGGGCGGTCTCGTGCTTGCCGGTCAGGCGGGACTGGATGTCGTCACCGTACTGGTTGACGTGCTCCAGCACCTTCTCCTGGGAGGCGCCGAGCGACTCGCAGGCGGTGATGATGGCGTCGTAGCCCTCGCGCATCGCCTTGGTGGAGAAGTTGGTGTGCGCACCCGCGCCGTTCCAGTCGCCACGGGCCGGCTTGGCGTCCAGGGTGGCGTCGATGCCGAACTCCTCGGCGGTGCGGTACAGCAGGTAGCGGGCGATCCACAGGTCGTCCGAGACGGTCAGCGCGTCGACCGGGCCGATCTGGAACTCCCACTGGCCGGGCATGACCTCGGCGTTGATGCCGCAGATCGCGAGGCCGGCGTCGATGCAGCGGTCCAGGTGCAGCTCGACGATCTCGCGGCCGAAGACCTCCTCGGCGCCGACGCCGCAGTAGTAGCCGCCCTGCGGGGCCGGGTAGCCGCCCTCCGGGAAGCCGAGCGGTCGGGAGCCCTTGAAGAAGGTGTACTCCTGCTCGATGCCGAAGATCGACTCCTGCGAGGCGTACTTCTCGTCGACCTCGCGCAGCAGGGCGCGGGTGTTGGACTCGTGCGGGGTGCCGTCCGTCTCCAGGACCTCGCACAGGACCAGGATGTGGTCGCCGCCGCGGATCGGGTCCTTGACGACCTTCACCGGCTCCAGCACGCGGTCCGAGGCGTGGCCCTCGGCCTGGTTGGTCGAGGAACCGTCGAAGCCCCAGGTGGGGATCTTGTCGGCGTTCGGCAGGACGCGAGTCTTGGAGCGGAGCTTCGCGGTCGGCTTGGTGCCGTCGATCCAGATGTACTCGGCCTTGATTGCCACGGCTGGTCCCTCGGATTGCTGGGTGGTGGGTGCCCGCGTAGCGTCGCAAGCCGCCGTTTCCCGGTTGTTCCTCTCATGTAACGCGCATGTGAACCAACCGTCCGCGTCGGCACGGTCACGGTGCGGGAGTGCCGGGCGTGGCACCCCGCACCGCGACGGGTGGCCGGGAGCGGCCGGCGGGGGCGGTCAGTGCCGGCGGGCGTGCGCGGCCCGGCGGCGCCGGGTGGCCCACAGGGCGGCCGCCCCGCCCGCGACCAGGGCCGCGGCCCCGGCGGCCAGCGGTCCGGTGGCGCTGCTGCCGCCGGTGCTGGCGAGGGCCTCGGGCTTCCCGGTCCGCTCCACCGCCGCCTGGGGCACCGCGGTCCGCGAGGCGGTGGTGTCGGCGACCGGCTGGGCGCTGGGCGCCGTGCTCGGGGTGTCCGTGGGGGCGGGGGCGACGGGCTTCTCGCAGCTCACCGAGGCGACGGTGATCGTGCCGGTGACCTTGGCGACGTTCAGGTTCAGCGGGTTCACCTCCACCCGCACCTCCAGCGCCGAGGCGGCGGCGGTGGTCGTGGTGGTGGCCTTCTTGGAGAACTCCACCGACACGCTGCCGACCAGCGGCAGGTCCACCTTGGTCGGGCCGTACAGCCCGACGGTGACGGGCTTGCCCAGCACGGTCAGCTTGGCGGGCGCGACCACGTCCGCGGTCGGCTGCCCGTCGACCGGGCAGCTGGCCTCGGCGCTCATCGCCTCCAGACCGAGCAGTGCGGTGGTGGGCAGTCCGGGGGCGTGCACGTCGGCGTTGACCAGCTTGACGGACGCGGCGGTGCCCTTGGCGTCGGCGCGGGTGACGGACTTTCCCACGTCGGCCTTGACCAGCTCGACCGGGCCTCGCTGGTCGACGCCGTCCACCGCGGCGGTGAGGACGGACCCTCCCCCAGCCTCCGGCTGGGGGGACCCCCATCGCTGCGCGGGCGTCTCCACCTTGTTGAGCGCGATGTCCACCGGGACGTCCACGGCGTTGTTCAACAGCTTGACGTCCAGGGCGACTTCGGCGGTGACGGCACGCGCCTTGCCCGGGGAGGCCGTAACGGCCGGAGCCGGGGCGGCCTGAACCGGGCCGGCGGTCAGCAGTGTGCACGCCGCCACGGCGGCGGATGCGGAAACGATTCGGCGAGACGGCCGAGAGGACATGGCGGGACCCCCACACAGATGAAGCGATGAGCCGCCAGTCTTCTCGAACGATCCGTCACATGAGCAACACGGAACGTCATTTCACCCGTTGGAGTGAGATTGACGTTCCGCACCGACCCCGATCTGCTAGGGGCCGCCCGGCGCCGCCCGGACGCGTCAACTCCCCTACGGCAGCCGCCAGTCCACCGGCTGCGCGCCCTGCCGCACCAGCAGCTCGTTCGCCCGGCTGAACGGCCGCGAGCCGAAGAAGCCGCTACTGGCCGAGTACGGGCTCGGGTGCGCCGACTCGATCGCCGGAACGTCCCCGAGCAGCGGCCGCAGGTTACGGGCGTCGCGGCCCCACAGGATCGCCACCAGCGGGCCGCCGCGCGCCACCAGCGCCCGGATCGCCTGCTCGGTGACCTCCTCCCAGCCCTTGCCCCGGTGCGCGGCCGGCTTGCGCGGGGCGGTGGTCAGCGCCCGGTTGAGCAGCAGAACGCCCTGGTTCGTCCACGGGGTGAGGTCCCCGTTGGACGGCTGCGGCAGGCCGAGGTCGTTGCCGTACTCCTGGAAGATGTTGATCAGGCTCGCCGGGATCGGCCGCACCTCCGGCCCGACCGAGAAGCTGAGCCCGACGGCGTGACCGGGCGTCGGGTACGGGTCCTGCCCGACGATCAGCACCCGCACGTCGGCGAGGGGCTGCTGGAAGGCCCGCAGCACGTTCGGGCCGGAGGGCAGGTAGGTGCGACCGGCGGCCAGTTCGGCGCGCAGGAAGTCGCCCATGGCGGCGACCCGTCCGGCGACGGGTTCCAGGGCGGCGGCCCAGCCGGGCTCGACGATCTCGTTCAGTGGACGCGGTGCCATGGGCGTCACCCTATCGGCCGATACCGACAGGGCGTCACCGCGAACGATCACGCAGACGACCGCGCGGACGGCCACCGCGAACGGTCACTCATAGGTCAACCCCACAGGTCACCCGCCCGGTCACCCCACCGGCCGCCCCCGCAGCACCACCAGCAGCGGATCCGCGAGCACCCGGACGTCCGCCCGGGGGTCCTCCCCGTACACCACGAAGTCGGCCGACGCGCCCTCCTCCAACCCCGGCCGCCCGAGCCACGCCCGCGCGCCCCAACTCGCCGCCGACAGCGCCTCCGCCGGGCTCAGCCCCGCCTTCACCAGCTCCGCCACCTCGTCCGCGACCAGCCCGTGGGCCAGCGAGCCGCCCGCGTCCGTGCCGACGAACACCGGGATGCCCGCGTCGTGCGCGGCGCCGACGGTGTCGTAGCGGCGCTCGTGCAGCCGCCGCATGTGCGCCGACCAGGCCGGGAACTTGGCCTCCCCGCCGGCCGCCAGCTCCGGGAAGGTGGCGATGTTGACCAGCGTCGGGACGATGGCCACGCCGCGCTCGGCGAAGGCCGGGATCAGCTCCTCGGTAAGCCCGGTGGCGTGCTCGACGCAGTCGATCCCGGCCGCCAGCAGGTCCGGCAGCGACTCGGCCGCGAAGCAGTGCGCGGTGACCCGCGCGCCCTCCTCGTGCGCCGCCGCGATCGCCTCGGCCAGCGCGTCACCGGGCCAGCAGGCGGCGAGGTCGCCGCGCTCCCGGTCGATCCAGTCGCCGACCAGCTTGACCCAGCCGTCACCGCGCCGGGCCTCGGCCCGTACGTACGCGGCGAGGTCGCCGGGCTCGATCTCGTGGGCGTAGTTGCGGATGTAGCGGCGGGTGCGGGCGATGTGCCGCCCGGCACGGATGATCCGGGGCAGGTCCTCGCGCTCGTCGATCCAGCGGGTGTCGGCGGCCGAACCGGCGTCGCGGATCAGCAGGGTGCCGGCGTCACGGTCGGTGAGCGCCTGCTTCTCGCTGGTCTCGGCGTCCACGGCGCCGTGCGCGTCCAGTCCGACGTGGCAGTGCGCGTCCACCAGGCCGGGCAGCACCCAGCCGGTCACCGTCCGGACGTCACCGGCGGCCGGCGGTCGGGTGAAGCTCACCCGGCCGTCCACCACCCAGAGTT
Organism: Kitasatospora sp. NPDC059648; assembly: GCF_042734825.1. NCBI lineage: Bacteria > Bacillati > Actinomycetota > Actinomycetes > Kitasatosporales > Streptomycetaceae > Kitasatospora > Kitasatospora sp. NPDC059648. The sequence continues at coordinate 95,027 of NZ_JBHWDU010000004.1, forward strand.
CGTCCCGGACGTCCTCCGGACCGACCAGCACCCGACCCCGGACGTGCAGCACCGCGCCATCACTCATGGCCGCACTCTACCGACGGGCGGGTTCCGTGTAAGCAGTGGGAATGCGGCAGACTCGTTGCCGCACCCACCATCCGTCCCGCGAAAGGCTTTCCGATCGTGAGCGAGCGCAGCGAGCGAACCGTCAAGAGGCGGGCATGGGCGAACGCCCCTGCCGAGCGAAGCGGGGCGGGCGCATGAGTCCCTTCCTCGACCTCCCCCCGCTCAGCGCCGCCGGGTTCGCGGCGATCGAGGACCAGGTGGCCGCGCTGCTGCACACCGAAGCCGACGTGATCGTCACCCAGGGTGAGGCCCTGCTTCCGCTGGAGGCCGCGATCCGCGGCGCCGCCCACCCCGGCTCCGCCGCGCTCAACATCGTCACCGGCCCGTACGGGCAGACCTTCGGCAACTGGCTGCGCTCCTGCGGAGCGACCGTCGTCGACCTCGCGGTGCCCTTCGACAGCGCGGTGAGCGCCGGGCAGGTCGCCGAGGCACTCGAAGGCCACCCCGAGATCGACTTCGTCTCCCTGGTCCACGCCGAGGCCGCCACCGGCAACACCAACCCGGTCGCCGAGATCGCCGCCGTGGTCCGCGAGCACGGCGCCCTGCTGATGCTCGACGCGGTGGCCTCGGTCGCCGCCGAGCCGCTGCTCACCGACGAGTGGGGCATCGACCTGTGCGTGATCGGCGGCCAGAAGGCGATGGGCGGCCCGGCCGGGGTCTCCGCCGTGTCCGTCTCGGAGCGCGCCTGGGAGCGGATCGCCGCCAACCCGGCCGCCCCGCGCCGCTCCTACCTCTCCCTGCTCGACTGGAAGGAGCGCTGGACGGACGCCGGGCGCACCGTGCTCCCGCACGCCCCGGCCCAGTTGGAGATGCTCGCGCTCGGCGCCTGCCTGGACCGGATCGCCGCCGACGGTCTGCCCGCCGTGATCGCCCGCCACCGCGCCGCCTCCGCCGCCACCCGGGCAGGCGTGCGCGCCCTCGGCACGCTCAGCCCGTACGTCCACGAGGACGCCCACGCGGCCCCCGTTGCCACCACCCTGCGCGCCCCGGCCGGTCTGCACGCGGCCGAACTCGCCGCCGCCCTCGACCCGGCGCTGCCGATCCAGCCGGGCGGCGGGGCGCTGGCGGCGGAGATGCTGCGGGTCAACCACTACGGCCGGGAGGCCTCGCTGGACACCGTCCGTGCCTGCCTGACCGCCCTCGCCGGCGCCACCGGGGCCGACGCCGGGCCGGCCCTGGCGGCCGCCGGAGCGGCCTGGACCGCGACCGTCTGAGACGGCCGTCCGGGAGACACCCGTCCGAGACTGAAGTCTGATACGGGAGTCTGAGACGCGCGAACGTCCGAGACGGCCGTCCGAGAACACCGAGCGGCCCCGGTCAGCAGACCGGGGCCGCTTCCGGGTACCGCTGAATCAGTGCCCGCCCGCGTCCACCACCTCGACGCCGCGGATGTTCCGCTCGATCGCCTCCGCCGGCAGCGCCACCGCGAGGGCCCAGTAGTAGACGACCAGCGAGAACACCGCCACGACCCCGATGTCCCACCACAGCGGCAGGTTCCCCCGGGCACCCACGCCGAAGGTGCCCTGCCAGGAGATGATCCCCATCCCGACCAGGTAGACCGGCAGCCACTGCCCCGCCTTGAAGTCCATCCGCGGCGCGTTCGGGACGCCCTTCGAGGTGGCGTACATCGAGTACCCGCCGAGCAGCACGTACCCGATCACGATCGCCAGCCCGAGGCGCCACAGGGTGTCCCAGCCGGCCCAGTAGATGACCAGGCTCGCGACCACGAAGGCGATCGGCGAGATGATCGTGCCGCCGGGCAGGTGGTACGAGCGCTCCATCCCCGGCAGCCGCTTGCGCAGCACTCCGAAGGCCAGCGGCGCGCCCGCGTACATCAGCACGACGGCCGAGGTGATGAAGCCGACCAGCTTCTGCCAGCTCGGGAACGGCAGGAAGCAGATCACCCCGGCGACCCAGGCGATCAGCAGGCCGAGCCAGGGCACCGAGTTGCGGTCGGTGTGCTGCAGGGCCTGCGGTGCGTAGCCGTTGCGGCTGAGACCGTAGGTGACCCGCGAGCTGGAGGTGATGTAGACGAGCCCGGTGCCGGCCGGCGAGATCACCGCGTCGATGAACAGGACCGTCGCCAGCCAGCCCAGGCCGATCAGCGTCGCGAGGCCGGCGAACGGGCCGCTGATGCCGGGGTAGGTGATCTCGCTCCAGCCCCCCGCGATGGTCTCCGCCGGCAGCGCAGCGATGAACACCACCTGGAGCATCACGTAGATGATCGTGCCGATCACCACCGAGCCGAGCACCGCCCGGGGGATGTCCTTACGGGGGTTGCGGCTCTCCCCCGCCCACTGGATGGCCTGCTCGAACCCGAGCAGGGCAAAGATCACGCCGCTGCTGCTGATCGCCGCCAGCACGCCCTTGGAGCCGTCCGGCGCGAAGCCGTGGACGGTGAAGTTGGAGCCGTGGAACTCGGTGATCCCGAGCGCGAAGATCGTCAGGATCGGGACCGCGACCTTCCAGACGGTGGCGGCGCTGTTGGTGTGGGCGAGCAGCCGGACGCCGAGGAAGTTGATCGCGACGAACACACCCATCAACACGGCCGCGACCAGGAATCCCGTCGCGGTCAGCGTCAGGTCCTTGTTCAGGAAGCCGTCCGCCCAGGACCAGTGCTGGGCATAGTTGATCATCGCCTGCACCTCGATCGGCGCGATGGTCGCCGCCTGCAGCCAGGTGAACCAGCCGAAGGACATCCCGGCGAAACCGCCGAAGGCGTAGTGGGGGTAGCGGGCGGTGCCGCCCGCGACCGGGAACAGCCCGCCCAGCTCCGCGTGGATCAGCGCCAGCAGGATGATCGCCACCGCACCGATGCCCCAGGAGAGCAGCGCGGCGGGCCCGGCCGCCACCACGGCCTTCTGCGCCCCGAACAGCCAGCCGGACCCGATGATCGCCCCGACCGAGGCCCAGAGCAGCCCGGCGAGACCGACCTCGCGCTTGAGCCCGGTGTGCCCAGCGGCAGGCGGACTCGTGTTCGTACTGTGAGCCATCGGGGCGGTCACCTCTCGAATCGGGGAAGAAATCCACCCCGACAGTGCCGCAGCCCGGGCTGCTCCCTTCTCCCCGAAACACCCTCCGATCTGCGCCCTCACCCGAACGGTCGCGGGGGCTTACAGCATGTGAGTCCGCCCCGAACGCCCTCGGGGCTGGCCCGTCACCCGTACGCTCAGACGGTGCCGAAGTCCCCGCTTCGAACGGCGGAGACGAACGCCGACCAGGCGTCGGCGGGGAAGATGAGGGAGGGACCGGAGGGGTCCTTCGAGTCACGGACGGGGACGGCGCCGGAGGCGACCAAGTTCCCCGCTACCTCGACGCAGTTGCCGCCGTTGCTGCTGTACGAGGATTTGAACCACTGTGGCTCGTCGGTCACGAGGTTCCTCCCTTGATCAGACGGCTCCGAACTCCCCGCTTCGAACGGCGGAGACGAAAGCCGACCAGGCATCGGCAGCAAAGATCAGAGCAGGACCGTGTGGATCCTTGCTGTCTCGCACGGGCACCCGCGTGCTCAGCAACGTAGTTGGATGCGCGAGCGGCCGGTCCTCGCCGAGCGAGAACGGACTGACCTGCACGACCATCTGCGGTCGAGCGGCCAGCTCCTCCAGATGTTGAAGCTGCTCCACCATGACGTCTCGACCACCGACGGCTCGGCGCAGGCACCCCTCATCTATGACTGCATGGATCCGGGGCGCCGGGTGCTCGCCAAGGCGCTGCTGTCGGTGCAGCAGAAGCGAGAGTCGGTCGTCGGCCTGCTGCTGAGTAGTCCACTCCTCCCGGAGAGCTGGGGCATCTGGGCCCCTGACCAGCACCGCTGTCTCCGCGTTCGCGGCGCCTCGGGCAGGATCAGACGCTTCTACTCCCGCACTGCCGCCGAGGCCTACCTCGACGACAGCTCCACCCCGCCCCCGTCCCAGGACGGCATTTCGGCGACCGTCAGGCCCGCACCTCCGCGAGGTGGCGGAACTTGCGGGCGTCGTTGGCCAGGTCGTCCGTATCGAGCGTGACGTCGTCGCCGTGCTCCATGTAGACGGCCCACATGCTGCCGTCGACCCAGACGCAGAAGGCCATGTCCTGGGGCTTCCCCGCCTTCTTCATGCCGCTGGCGTGGCCGCACTTCATGACGCCACCGCGTTCACCCGGGTCGACGGTGCGCACGTTCTCGACGTGGAAGCCGGTGGTCGCCTCGGTGACCACCGTGTCGAGCACGGCCGAGGGCGAGACGATGGGCAGCTCGCGGACGGTGAGGAAGACGGTGCGCGACCTGTCCGAGGTCTGGTAGCCGGTGACCTTCGCGCCCCTGACGACCGTCGACGCCTTGGTGAGCCGCCCTGCCGGGACGCGCGGCAGCCCCAGGAACTCCTCCGGCGGGCTGTAGCGGTACGCGCCGAGGTCGGCCGTGTCGTGGGCGAAGGCAAGCGCGAGGGCGATGAAGGCCGCGAACCCGACGGCGGCCACGGTCAGCCAGAGCCGCTGGCGCGAGCCCGGCGGTGGGGCAGGGCCGGGACGGGGGCGACGGGGGTCATGTCCACCAGGACGTCGACGTCCTGGTGTTGATCTTGATCGGGCACTGGCATATCCGAGCAGCTCAGAGCCGTCGGCGCAACGGATTTGACGGCGACCTCGACGGACCGTTCCCCGGACGTTCATCCGGCCGGCACGCGGAACTCACCAGGGAGCGGCAAGCTCCATTCGAGAGGTGAAGTTGGCTATACAACTCATCCCAGGAGGAGACCCGTGACCGAGCTGCCGCCGTTCTGGCTGCGCGACAACTGCCCCTGCGTCGAATGCCGGGACCCGCGCAACGGGCAGAAGCTGTTCCAGATCGACGGCCTGCCGCCCGACCTCGCCATCGCCGCGAGCAAGGAGCTCGACGGCAACCTGGAGGTCCTCTGGTCCGACGGGCACCGCTCCCGTTATCCCCCCGCCTGGCTCGACGGGACGGACGAGGGCGACGGGCGCACCGAGCAGGGCAAGCGGCTGTGGACGGCCGCCGACTTCGCGCGCGGCATCCCCGAGGCCGACTGGGAGGCGTACCTCACCGACCCCGCCGAGCAGGCCGCCGTCCTCGCCGCCGTGCGGCGCAGCGGCTTCGCGCTGCTGCGCGGGGTGCCGACAGCCGAGCGCCAGGTGCTGAGGGTGGCCGAGAGCTTCGGCTACGTCCGGGTCACCAACTACGGCGAGCTGTTCGACGTCCGGGTCGAGCCCGACCCGAACAACCTCGCGTTCACGGACAAGGCCATCGCCCCGCACACCGACAACCCGTACCGGGACCCGGTCCCCACTCTCCAGCTGCTGCACTGCCTGGAGAACTCGGCGACCGGCGGCGACTCGGGCCTGGTCGACGGCTTCAAGGCGGCAGCGATCCTCCGCGACGAAGCCCCCGAGGACTTCGCGACCCTCACCCGGACCCCCGTCCCCTTCGTCTTCCGCGACCGCCGCACCGAACTGCGTGCCGACCGCCCGCTGATCGACGTGGACCCGCTCGGCCGGATCCGCGAGGTCCGCTTCAACAATCGCTCGATCGGCACCCTGCGGGGAACCAACCCCGAGGCCTTCTACACCGCCTACCGCCGCTTCGCCGCGATCACCCTGCGCCCCGGGCTCCGGCTCACCTTCCGCCTGGCCCCCGGCGACTGCCTGATCTTCGACAACACCCGCCTGCTGCACGCCCGTACCGCCTTCGAGCAGGACGGCCGGCGCCACCTCCAGGGCTGCTACACCGACCTGGACGCCCTGCACAGCACCCTCGCCGTGCTGCACCGTCGCACCGCCGCCCTGGACGAGCTGGCCGAGCTGTTCGCGGGCGAGGGCGCCGGGGAGTACCTGGGCGAGGCGGTCACCATGGCGGAGCACATGCTCCAGGCCGCGGCCGCCGCCGAGGCCGCCGGAGCCCCCGACCACCTGATCGCCGCCGCACTGCTGCACGATGTCGGCCACTTCCAGGGCGCCCTGCACGGGCGGGACCTGATGCGCGGGCAGGACAACCACCACAGCGACAGCGGCGCCGACTGGCTGGCCCGCTGGTTCGGCCCGGAGGTCACCGAGCCGGTCCGGCTGCACGTGGCCGCCAAGCGCTACCTGTGCGCCGTGGAACCCGGCTACCGCGCCGGGCTCTCCGAGGCCTCCGAGTACACCCTCACCGTCCAGGGCGGCCCGATGGACCACCGCGAGGCCGCCGCCTTCGCCCGGCTCCCGGGAGCCGCCGACGCGGTGGCCGTCCGCCGCTGGGATGAGCAGGCCAAGCAACCGAACGCGGCCACGCCCGCCTTCGACCACTACCGCCCACTGCTCGCGGCCCTGATGAAGTGACCGGACGCCCGGGAGCGAGGCCTCAGTCCAGCTCCCGGGCGTGCCGCGAAAGCGCCGACGTGGCCAGCGAGTTGTGCACGCTGAAGGCCACCGTCCCGGGCAGGTAGCGGTCCTGGGACCACTCCACCGGCGTGCCGGTCGGGTCAGTCGTACGCCGCCGCTCGCGCAGCAGCGGGCCGCCCCGGCGGCAGCCGAGCAGCCGGGCGTCCTCGGCGTTGGCCGCGACGATGTCGATGGTGTGGTCGGCGTCGGTGAACAGGATGCCGTGCTCGCGCAGCACCTCGGTGTGGGAGACCACGTCCGGGGGAAGTTCGGCGACGATCTCGCCGACCCGCGGCGGGTAGATGGTGCGCTCGACCATCACCGGTGTGCCGGACAGGGTCCGCAGCCGGACCGTGACGTAAACCTCGGCACCCGGCTCCAGGCGCAGCTGCTCGCGCTCGGCGGCGTCGGCCGGGCGGCGCACCAGGGAGTCCAGGATGCCGCCGGGCTCCTCGCCCATCGAGTACGCCCAGTGGGTGAAGCTGAGCAGTTCGGAGAAGCTCTGCACCCGGGCGCCGCCGAGCACCACCCGCCGGGTGCCGCGGCGGGAGGTGACCAGCCCGTCGGAGCGCAGCACGGCGAGCGCCTGGCGGACGGTGCCGCGGGAGACCCCGTACTGCTCGGCGAGCGCGCCCTCGGCGGGCAGCCGGCCCGCCTCGCCGTACGCGCCGGTGGTGATGGCCTCGCGCAGATCGGCGGCGACCTTGCGGTACAGGGCGCCGGTCGCACGCTCGCCGGTCGCACGCTCGACGGGGCGCCCGGGCTCTACTGCCACGTCACTCAATTGTCCCTCCAGGGGCGGTGTCCTGCGCAGCCGTACCGGCGCGGACAGCCCGACCTTATCCCGCTGCGCAGTTCGAGCATCGCACCGAACGGATCACGCTCCGATGGCCGGATTCCACCGTTCCGACAGCCGACCCCGGTTCTGGGCCGTCCGTTCACCTTCCCGTCACCGAACTTCGGGTTACTTACCCCCGTCAGCGAAGTTGGCTAGTCAACTCGGACGATTCCGAACTCTTCTCGGACGTCTCCGGACCCCGCCACCCGTCTGATCCCCCGTTTTGATCCCCCGTTCAAGACACCCGCTTGCAGTTCCCCCGTCTCAGGAGACTGACCCGTGTCCCTGCACCGCGCCCGCTCCGCCGCCTTCGCGGCCGTCCTGACCGCCGCCGCGCTGTCCCTCACCGCCTGCGGTTCCGCCGGCTCCTCCGCCGCGAAGGCCGGCAGCAACGGCCTCGCGGGCGGCAAGAGCGCCACGACCGCCACCTCGGTCGCCGACTTCGGCGGCATGGACGCGCTGGTCGCCGCCGCCAAGAAGGAGGGCAAGCTGCACGTCGTCACGCTGCCCCGCGACTGGGCGAACTACGGCAAGCTGATGGACGACTTCAAGGCGAAGTACGGCATCGACATCGAGGACGAGAACCCCGACGGCTCCAGCCAGGACGAGATCAACGCGATCACCTCCCGCAAGGGCCAGGACCGCGCCCCCGACGTCGTCGACCTCGGCTCGGCCTTCGCGATCAGCGCCGGCAAGCAGGGCCTGCTCGCCCCCTACAAGGTGACCGACTTCGACAAGATCCCGGCCACCATGAAGGACGCCGGCGGGCTGAGCTACAACGACTACGGCGGCTACATGTCGATCGGCTGCGACGCCAAGAAGGTGTCCGTCTGCCCGAAGACCTTCGCCGACCTGCTCAAGCCCGACTACAAGGGCATGGTCGCCCTGAACGGCAACCCGACCAAGGCCGGTGCCGCCTTCGGCGCCGTCTACGCGGCCGCGCTCGCCAACGGCGGGTCGCTGGACAACATCCAGCCCGGCATCGACTTCTTCGGCAAGGTCAAGCAGGCCGGCAACTTCAACCCGGTCGAGGTGACCCCGGCGACCATCGAGAAGGGCGAGACCCCGATCAGCATCGACTGGTCGTACCTGAACGCCGGCTACAGCGACAAGTTCAAGGACAAGGGCATCGACTGGCAGGTGGCCATCCCCTCGGACGGCTCCTACGCCCAGTACTACAACCAGGCGATCAACAAGGACGCCCCGCACCCGGCCGCCGCGCGCCTGTGGGAGGAGTACCTCTACAGCGCCCAGGGCCAGAACGGCTTCCTCGGCGGCTACGCCACCCCCGCCCTGTTCGACGCCATGAAGACCGCCGGCACCCTGGACACGACCGCCGCCGCCAAGCTGCCGACCGTCGAGAAGCCCTTCACCACCTTCCCGACCCAGGACCAGACGGACGCGGCCAAGAAGGTCGTGACCGGGAACTGGGCCAAGGCGATCGCGGGCTGACCTGAGATGACCACGGCTCCCACCCCGGTGCCGGCCCCCGCCTCCGCCGCCCAGAGCGGCGGGGGCGCCCCCGGCCCCGCCCCCTCCCCCACCCTCGCCCCGGCCACGGCCACGGCGTCCGCCGGGACGACCACGGCCGAGGCCCCCCGCCCGGCCCGGCGCCGGGCCGGCGGCGGCCGCGCCTGGCTCGCCGCCCTCCCGCTGATCCTCTTCTTCGTGATCGGCTTCGGCCTGCCCGCCGTCGCGATCGCGATCGGCGCCTTCACCACCTCCTCCGACGCCCCCGACGGCGGCGGCACCTTCACCACCGGCAACCTCACCGGCTCCCTCCAGGGCGCCTACTGGACGGCCCTGTGGGGCAGCGTGAAGCTCTCCCTGCTGACCGCGCTGATCGCCACCGTGGTCGGCCTGCCGCTGGCCCAGGCCGTGGCGACCTCCCGGTTCCGGGCCTTCCGCGAGGCCGTGATGTCCGCCTCCGGCGTGCTCGCCAACTTCGGCGGCGTCCCGCTGGCCTTCATGTTCGTCGCCACCCTCGGCAACTCCGGCGAGGTGACCAAGAAGCTCGGCCTGACCGAGCACGGCTGGAGCCTCTACACCTTCTCCGGCCTGTCGGTGGTCTACCTCTACTTCCTGGTACCGCTGATGGTCATCACCATCACGCCGGCCCTGGAGGGCCTGAAGTCCCAGTGGCGGGAGGCCGCGTCCAACAACGGCGCCACCTCGCTGCAGTACTGGCGGCACGTGGCCCTGCCCGTCCTGCTGCCCTCGCTGCTCGGCGGCTTCGTGCTGCTGTTCGGCGCCTCCTTCGCCGCGTACGCCACCGCCGAGGCCATGGTGGGCAGTTCGGTGCCGCTGATCTCGATGCAGATCGGCGACGCGCTGTCCGGCAACGTCCTGGTCGGCCAGGGCAACCTCGCCCTCGCCCTCGGCCTCGACATGATCGTGGTCGCCTGCCTGGTGATGGCCCTGTACCTGCCCCTTCAGCGCCGGAGTGCCAAGTGGCTCGCCTGATCGATCGCATCCGTTTCGGCCGCGGCCTGGTCCTGCTGATCTGCGGGATCTACTTCGCGGTGCCGATGGCCGCCTCGCTGTGGTTCAGCGTCGACGACAACAAGGGCGGGACCACCTTCCGCGCCTACACCGAGCTGCTGAACGCCCCCGGCTTCACCGACAGCCTGGTGCTGAGCCTCGAACTGGCCGCCGTCACCGTGGTGGCGCTGCTGCTCCTGCTCGTCCCGGCGGTGCTCGCCGCCCGGCTCGGCGCGCCCAAGCTGCGCCCGGTGATCGAGGTCATGTGCTCGATGCCGCTGGTCGTCCCGGTCGTCGCACTCACCACCGGCATCATCGGCGTGCTGCGCTGGGGCCCGGACTACCTCCAGGACACGCCGTTCTTCCAGACCGTCGTGGCCATCCAGGACCCGGACTTCCCGGCCGTCCTGGTCATCGCGTACGTGCTGATGGCGCTGCCGTTCGCCCACCGGGCGATCGACGCAGGCCTGCGCGGCGTGGACATGGTCACCCTGGTCGAGGCCGCCCGCAACTGCGGGGCCGGCTGGCTGCGCGCGGTGTTCACCGTCGTCCTGCCCAACCTGCGCAGCTCGCTGCTGAACGCCGCCGTGCTCACCGTCGCCCTGGTGCTCGGCGAGTTCACCACCGCCTCCATCCTCGGCTTCACCCCCTTCTCGGTGTGGATCAACTCCAACGGCAAGAGCGACGGCCAGATGTCCGTCGCGGTCTCGATGCTCAGCCTGCTGATCGTCTGGCTCGTCCTGCTGCTGATGTCCGCCGTCGGCCGCGGCCGCAAGGCCACCCGGTCCTGAACCACCCCACGTTCTCCAGGAGTTACCAGCCATGACCACGGCCACCGCCCTCGCGAACGGCGCCCCGCTCGCCCCCGGAAGCACCTCGGGCAGCGCCACCGTCGAGTTCCGCTCGCTGCGCCGCGCGTTCGGCGCCACCACCGCCCTCGACGGCCTGGACCTGACCGTCCGGCCCGGTGAACTGCTCGCCCTGCTCGGCCCGTCCGGCTGCGGCAAGACCACCGCGCTGCGCATCCTGGCCGGCTTCGAGCAGCACGACTCCGGCGAGGTGCTGGTCGACGGCCAGGACATCACCGCGATCCCCGCCCACAAGCGCGACGCGGGCATGGTGTTCCAGTCGTACAGTCTCTTCCCGCACCTGACCGCGCTGGACAACGTCGCCTTCGGGCTGCGGATGCGCGGCACCGGCAAGGCCGAGCGCCGCAAGCGCGCCCAGGAACTGCTGGAGCTGGTCGGCCTGCCGCACCGCGCCGAGCACTACCCGCACCAGATGTCCGGCGGCCAGCAGCAGCGCATCGCACTCGCCCGCGCGCTCGCCCTGCAGCCGCGCGTGCTGCTGCTGGACGAGCCGCTGTCCGCGCTGGACGCCAAGGTCCGCCTCCAGCTGCGCGAGGAGATCCGCCGCCTCCAGCAGGAGCTGGGCATCACCACCCTGTTCGTCACCCACGACCAGGAGGAGGCGCTGTCGATGGCCGACCGGGTCGCCGTGCTGCGGGCCGGGCGGCTGGAGCAGTGCGCCACCCCGTCCGAGCTGTACGGCCGGCCGGCCACCGCCTTCGTCGCCGAGTTCGTCGGCACCATGAGCCGCATCCCGTGCATCCGCGCCTCGGACGGCGTCGAGGTGCTCGGCCGCCGGTACACGGTCGACGGCGAGGTCCCGGCCGACGGCGAGCTGCAGGTGCTGGTCCGCCCGGAGAACGTCCTGCTCAGCCCGGACGGGACCGGACCCGCGCTGGTGGTCACCGCGTCCTTCCTGGGCGCCGTCACCCGGCTCACCGTCCGCCTGGACGACGGCACCGAGGTCAAGGCCGACCTGCCCACCGAGGCCGCCGCCGCCCTGCCGGCTGGCTCCCGCGCCGCGCTCACGCTGCCGGAGCGCCCGGTGTTGGTGGACCACCGCGCCGCCTGAGAACCTCTTCCCCGCACCGACCCAAGAACCACCGAAGGTACCGCCATGCCTGAATCCGTACTGCCCGAATCCGCCGTGCCACCCTCCTCCGCACTCCCGTCCGCCGTCCTCTTCGACATGGACGGCACCCTGGTCGACACCGAGCAGCTGTGGTGGCAGGCCGCCGCCGAACTCGCCGAGGAACTGGACCACCCGCTCACCGACCGGGACGCCCCGGAGGTGCTCGGCCAGGCCGTCGAGCACACCGCCGCCCACCTGCACAGGGTCAGCGGCACCGCCCGCCCCGAGGCCGAACTCGCCGCCCGGCTGGGCGAGTCCTTCGCCGGCAAGGTCGCCGCCGAGACGGTGCCCCGCCCCGGCGCGCTCGCCCTGCTGGCCGCCCTGCGCGAGGCCCGGGTGCCCACCGCGCTGGTCTCCGCCTCGCCGCGCCAGGTGGTGGACCTCGTCCTGTCCTCCATCGGCCGCGACTGGTTCGCCGTCACCCTGGCCGCCGAGGACACCGCCCGCACCAAGCCCGCCCCGGACCCGTACCTGGCCGCCGCCGAGCGGCTCGGCCTGGACCCTGCCGCCTGCGTCGCCGTCGAGGACACCCCGACCGGGGTCGCCTCCGCCGCCGCGGCCGGCTGCGCGGTGCTCGCCGTGCCGTCCACCGCCGTTCCGATGCCCGGCGGCGACCGGATCACCCTGCTGGACAGCCTGGAACGGGCCGACCTCGCACTGCTGGGGAAGCTCTGCGCCGCCCCGGCCGTTTGACAGCGACATGCCCTACGTCCTTCTCGCCCTCGCCATACTGAGCGAGGTCTGCGCCACCAGCTGCCTCAAACTCACCGAGGGGTTCACCCGCCTCTGGCCCAGCCTGGGGGTGGGCATCGGCTACGCGCTGTCCTTCTTCCTGCTCGGCCGCGCGCTCAAGCACGTCCCGGTCTCGGTCGCGTACGCGGTCTGGTCGGGGGCCGGGACGGCGGCGGTCGCCGGGATCGGCGTGGTCGCCTTCGGCGAGTCGCTGGGCAGACTGCAGATCCTGGGGATCGCGCTGATCATCGTGGGGGTGGTCGTGCTCAACCTCAAGGGAAGTCACTGACGGTCCGTCAGTTCTGTTGGGCACGGGCCGGGCTGGGGTCGTCGGACGCACCGACGCCCCGGCCCGGCCCGTTCGCTACCGTGTCCCCATGACGAACCCGCGTCCGCACCACTACCGCTTCGCGCACCGCGAACTCCCGCGTCAACTGCTGCAGTTCGGCGCCCAGGTGACCAGCCCGGCGCCGAACGGCGGCAGCCTTGCACCCGCCTTCACCCAGCTCTGGGACAGCTTCGGCGAAACGCTGCCGCCCGAGGACCGGCTGCCCAGTCACGGCCTCGACTGCCGTCACGTCGAGGTCGACGGCACCCGCCTGCTCCTGATCACCCTGCCCACCCCGGCCGGCACCACCGAGGCCTACTTCTGCGCCTCCGTCCTGCCCAAGGGCGCCACGGCCGTCCGGTACCTGACCCTGGAGCACGCGATCAACCCGTTCGACGGCAGCCCCGGCACCGTCCTCGGCGAGTGGACCACCGAGAGCCACCTCAACCACGGCCCCGGCCCCTCCCCCGTCGCCGACCTCTTCGTCGCCTCGGTGGTGCAGCTCGTCGCCCCGAAGAAGCGCGGCTTCTGGCGCCGTTGACCCACCCCGGCCACTTCCTCCCCCGCAAGTGTGAGTGCCCCCGGAGCACGGATCGCCCACGTACCGAACGGGGTTATGCTCGGCCGGTCCGACACCCGACGCACCGGGGGAGAAAGTGGCCGATTTCACGGTCAGTCCCGAATTCCTCGCCAAGCTCGCCAAGGACCTCAAGGGCTGCGGGGACGAGCTCGACCAGGGGCTGAAGGCGCTCAGGGAGGCGAGCCGCGACGGGCTCGGCTTCGACTTCCTGGAGGACGCCGGCAAGCACTTCCAGGAGAAGTGGGAGTACGGCCTCAAGAAGGTCCGACAATGCGTCAAGGTCCTCGACGAGGGCCTGGAGAAGGTGCAGCAGTCCTACGCGGGCACCGAGCGGGACATCGCCAAGGCCCTCACCCCCGCGCGGGGGCAGTCATGACCACCCCCACGCCCGCGCCCGACTGGTCCGGCCTCGGCTTCAATCCCACCCCGGGCGACCCCGCCGCCGTGGCCGGCCTCAGCAGCAGCCTGCGCCGTGTCTCCCAGCACCTCGCCGGCGTCCACACCACGCTGGCCCAGATCTCCGGCGACCGGGGCCAGTGGACCGGCGACGCCGCCAAGGCCTTCGCCGCCCGGTTCGGCAAGCTCCCCGGCTACCTCCAGGACGCCGCCGACTCGATCACGGCCGCCTACCAGGCCCTCGACGTCTGGTACCAGGCGATCACCGAACACCAGCCCAGGGCCGCCGAGTTGGCCCGCGCCGCGGTCACCGCCAAGCAGAGCAAGAACCAGGCCGAACAGGCCCACCGCACCGCGGCCGCCGCCCCCGACCTGGCCCTGGCTGGCAAGAGCTTCGCCGACGACGCCTCCCTCGCCGCCGCCGAACAGCGCTACAACGCCGCCAAGAGCCACCTCGACGCCGCCGCCGAGCTCCTCACGAGCGCCACCACCACCCTCACCGGTCTCCGGAGCCAGGCCCACGAACTCGCCGAGCACCACAGGTCCGACGCCCGCAGGACCGCCGCCGCCATCCGCAAGGCCGCCGACAGCAAGGCCCCACCGGAGCCGGGCGTGCTCAGCCGGGTCGGCACCTGGCTGAAGGACCACGGCGCCGACCTGCTCACGGTGGCCGCGGGCGTCTGCGGCGTCGCGGCGATCTTCTTCCCCGCCTTCGCCCTGCCGGCCATCCTGCTGAGCGGCGCGGCAGCACTTGCGCACGGAACCAAGTTCGCCGCCGAGGGCAAGCTGTGGCCACCGCAGAAGAACATCGGCAACTGGCTGACCCTGGGCGGCGATGTGCTGGGCGCGATCCCCGGGGTGGGCGTCGCTGCCAAGGGCGCTACCGCCGTCCGGGAGGCGAGTGCCGCCGGTTCCGGCGTACGCGGGGCCCTCGCTGCCGGAACGACCGAGGTCCGTGCCGCCGCCCGCGCGGTCGACCCGGCCAACCCGGTCTTCACCACCGCGATTGAGAAGCCAGCGATCAAGCTCGGGCTCTCCAAGGCCACCGCGATGGACGTCGCCGACGGCGTCCAGGCCGCCACCACCGCCGGGCTCAACGCCCCAACCGCGTACGCCCTCACCCAGGCCGACCCGAGCGACGACCTCGACAGTGCGGTCAACAACACCACCGGAGCCAACAACGTCGTTGGTTCGGTCGGCCTCGCGTTCGGCGGCGGCGGCAAGGCCAACGCCGTCGTCGGCACGGTGTCCGCCCTCGGCAACCTGATCGGCGTGACGGGATGGGCGACCGGCTATGCCCGTTGAGACCACCTTCCCCGCACTGTGGCTGACCCTGCCCGCGGGCTTCACCACCGTCGACCTGGACGAGGACGTCGGCGACCGGATGGCTCACGCCGCCGAGAGCCTGGACGCGCTCTTCCCGAACACCATCCCCGAGCAGAAGCTCAGCGCGGTGATCGCCGCGGAGACCGCCCTCCAGGCCCAACTGCGCGAGGGCGCAGTCCATCTGTCCAGCTGCCTGGTCCGCGCCGAGGACGGCGATCCGATCCACGGCATGCTCGCCGTCTTCGTCCGCCCGCAAGAGCTCGGCCCGCGCGGCACCTACGCCGACCGCGCCGCCGAGGAGTTGGCTGCGGCGTGGCCGGACGCCGACGTCGGCGTGGTGGAGCTGCCGATCGGCCGCGCCGCCCTCGCCGCTCGGGAGTTGACCGTCCCGGTCCCCGGCGCGGTGTGGGGCGTGCCGGATCCCACCGTCAGCACCGTGCGCCAGCTGGAGCTGCTGATCCCGTACCCGTGGAGCCCGCACGTGGTCGCCGCCGTCTTCACCACCGAGGACATCGACCACTGGGACGAGTGGCTCCCCCTGCTGGCCACCGCCTTCCGCGGCATCGCCTTCCACCCGCCCCGGGACGAGAGCCTCGACCACCTCCCGCCCGAGCAGTGGGACACCATCCGTAAGGCCTTCGGATGACAGTCACCGCTCCCCGCCGCGGGTCGATCCCGCTGACCATCGCCCTCACGCTCGCCGCCCCACTGTCGATCGTCGGCCTCTCCGCCGCCTACGGGGCGTACGGCTGGCTGGCCGGTCTGGGCGCCCTGGTGCTCGGCACCGCCGTCCTGTCGACCGGCCTCGGCCGCCTGGCCGGCCGCACACTCGGGTGCCTCGCGGCCCTGATCGCCCCGCTCGCGCTGCTCGTCGCGGCGGCAGCGACGGGCAACGTGCGCGATGACGTGGTGCTGAGCGCCGGTCCCACGGTGACCGCCCGGGTCGTCGAAGTGGAGCGCACCCCC
Organism: Kitasatospora sp. NPDC059648; assembly: GCF_042734825.1. Lineage (NCBI taxonomy): Bacteria > Bacillati > Actinomycetota > Actinomycetes > Kitasatosporales > Streptomycetaceae > Kitasatospora > Kitasatospora sp. NPDC059648. Next base: position 111,113 of record NZ_JBHWDU010000004.1, read on the forward strand.
GGCAACCGCGACCCCTCCTGGGACTACAGCCTGGTGACCGACAACGGCGCCCCCGTCCCCGGCGGCCGCCTCAACCAGCGCAACCAGGCCCTGCGGATCGGCGACCAGGTCACCGTCCGCATCGACCCCGACGGCACAGCCCGCCCCAAGCGCCCCGACGAGATCGACCTCAGCACCGACCTCTTCTGGGCCGCCGCCGTCCTGCTCACCTCCTCCGCCACGATCGTCGGCGTCGGCCTCCACGCCGGCCGGCCATGACCCACGTCACATCGCCTGTCTGAAACTCCGTCGGCTGTCCCGCTGTCCTGCCCTTCGCGCTATCTGATGAACGGACAGTACGGGGGATGACGCCATGGGCGATGACGCAGCAAAAGCAGGCGGCCCGGAGTTCAAGATCCGGCCGGGACAGCTGAAGGACGCCGCGCCGACCTTCGAGAACCAGAGCAAGGCGCTCAAGGAGGCGCTCGACAAGCTCAGGCACAGCCTCGCCGACGCGGGCAGTCCGTGGGGCAGCGACAAACAGGGCAACGAGTTCGCGGCGGCCTACAACGGCCCGCACGACAAGGTGCTCTCCGGGCTCGATGTCCTGGTCCAGGGACTCGCCAGCATCCACGACGGCCTGGTCGCGCACGCCGACAACCACACCGACGCGGACAACAAGGCCCGGAAGGACCTCACCTGACGACCGGCATTCCCCGCCGGTCGGGGGCGACGCATGGGTGAGTCCGCGGCCGCGAAGGCCGTCCAGAAGGTACCGGCATGTGGTGGCCGGACGCCGACCCGGACAAGCTGCGCACGGTGGCCGACGCGTGGGAGGCGATGGCCACCGCCATCGACAACGTCACCGCCCCCACCAACCAGGCCGCCGCCGCTGTCGCCAACAACCACGGCCCCGCGATCGACGCCTTCGGCAAATTCTGGGCCCGGTACTACGGCGGCAAGGACGGCCGAGAACCAAACACGGGACGGTCGCGCTGACGGCCGCGCTGGTGACGGCCGTGCCGGCGGGGACGTTCGGGGTGGTGGCGGTGAGCACGTACGTGGGGTCCGGCACGGCGTGGCTGCTCGGGCTGGTGGTCGGGGTCGCCCGGATCGTCGGGTTGGTCCGGTTGCTGGGCCCGGTGGGCTGCTGGGTGGCGATCGTCTCGGTCGCGCTGGGGGGCGGTGCGATCGGGGAGGCGGTCTCGGCCCGGGACGCGGTGATCCTCGGCGCCCGTGGGGTGACCGTCACCGCGCGGGTCGCCGCCGTCCACGACCACCCCCAGGACAAGCATCCGAACTCGACGTACGACCTGGTCGGCGAGCTCGGGGTGCCGATCCCCAACGGCACGGTGTACGGGAACCTCCACGCGCACGCGGTCGGCGACCGGCTGCTGGTCCGCTGTGACCCGGAGGGTGTCGCGGCCACGACGGCCCCGGACGACATCGACTTCTCGCAGGACCTGGCGATCGCCGCCGCCCTGGCCGCCGTCCTGATGGCCGCGGTCGCCGGCCTCGGAGCGCTCGTGGTCCGCAACGGCCGCCCGCGCCGGGTGCCGTTCCGGCGGGGCACGGTCATCGGGCAGGGCTAACCTCGCACCACCCGGGCCCGCAGGTAGTTGCGGCGCCCGAAGTTCGGCTCGTCGACCGCCGTCAGCTCCTCGACCTGGAAGCGGTACAGCGCCGCCGCCCCGCCCCCGGTGAGGTACTGCCGCCGGGTCTCCTCGTCCTGCGCGAAGGAGGGGTAGCGCCCCTGGTAGGCCACCAGCGCCGCCACGGCCTGCCGGCCCCAGGCCTCGCCCGCGCTGCCGGTCAGCTGCAGCCCGCGCAGCTGTTCGCCGAAGACGGGCGGCGGCAGGAAGACGGTGGCGGCGGCCCGGGCCTCTTCGGCGAGGTGGTGGCTGTGCCGGGTGGAGCGCTCGCTGACGAAGTAGAGGACGAGGTCGTCGTCGTGGGCGAAGAAGGCCAGGTTGGCGTGCGGTCCGTGCTCGTGGCCTGCGGTGGCGAGGGTGAGCACCATGGCTTCGGCGAGCAGGCCCTCGACGCCCTTGTGCAGCAGGTCGGCCGGCCAGTCCCCCTGCGTGATGTCGAGTCGGTACGGCATTCGGCACTCCCTCCGCCGGCGCCCGGTGCCTCCGCGCCCCGAGCGCGTCTGAGAACGACTGAGCCGGGCGGGCCCCGGTCAGGGGCCCCACGCCCGGCTCACATGCTCCACCCGCCGTCCGAACCCGGACAAGGGGGAGGCCGCTCACGAAATGGGCGCCACCGCGATGGGCACTACCGCGCCCGGTGCGAGGCGTACCCGCGGGTCACCACCGGCACCGCGCCGGGGCCCAGCAGCGGGCGCAGCGCGCCGGAGCGCATCCGGTCCACCAGCGGCCCGCAGCGCCCGGCCAGCGGGGCGAGCACCAGCGCGACCAGGGTGCCGACGAGCGCGCCGACCGCCACGTCGTGCGGGTAGTGCACGCCGACCCAGACCCGGGAGGCGGCCATCAGCACCGCGAAGACGGTGGCGACGGCGCCGAGCCGACGGCTGACGAACCAGAGCGAGATGGCGGCGGCGAAGGCGATCACCGAATGGTTGCTCGGGAAGGACCAGTCACCGCTGGTCGCGCCGGGGCAGGTCTCCAACGAGACGCTGCCGGGGATCTGCGCGCACGGCCGGACCTCCTCGACCATGTTCTTGAGGACGGAGTTGACGCCGTACGCGACGACCACGATCACCGGGGAGGCCAGCACCTTGGCCATCACCGCGGAGTCGGCGCCGCGCGCCCGCCACCAGGCGAGGAGCATGAAGAGCGCGAACAGCCCGAGGCCGATCGCCGACCAGACCTTGATCACGTCGTCCAGCCAGTGCGGGGCCGACTGCGCCCACCCGTTGACCCGGGTGTAGAGGCTGCCGTCGATCCCGCTGCCGTCGTAGACGGCCAGGGCCCGAGAGGACATCACACGTCACCTCCGTGACGGCGCGCCTTACGGGCGCGGAACAGTTCGAGAACAATGGGGAGCACGGAGACAACTACTACCAGACCGATGATCGGCAGCAGATATTGGTCGATGCCGGGTATCGAGGATCCGAGCCCGTACCCGGCCAGCACCACGCCGACGGTCCAGACCACGCCCCCGGCCACCTGCCAGACGGTGAACGAGCGAACCGGCACTTCGAGCACGCCGCAGAGCGGGTTCAGCACCGTCCGGACCACCGGGATGAACCGGGCGAGCACGATCGCCTTGCCGTGCCCGTACCTGGCCAGCAGCTCCTCGGCCCGCTGGACGCCCTCCAGCAGGCTCTTGCGCCTGGTGCGGCCCAGCAGCGCCCGCCCGCCGCGGCGGCCGATCAGGTAGCCGACCTGGGCCCCGGCGAGCGCGCCGACCAGGGCGGCGGGCAGCACCTGCCACAGGTGCAGCTGCGGGCCCTTGGTGGCGCCGGGGACGCAGAGCAGGCCCGCGGTGAACAGCAGCGAGTCCCCGGGCAGGAAGAATCCCACCAGGAGGCCGGTCTCGGCGAACAGCACCACGGCGATGCCGAGCGCGCCGAAGGCGGCGAGCAGCGAGGACGCGTCCAGCGGGTTCACCGCGAGGTGGGCGGCAGCCGCGAGGTGCGGGCCCATCGCGAGGGGCGGGCCCATCGCGAGGTGAGCGGCCGGGTCGGCAGGGAACTGAGGCAAGGCTGGCGGACCTCCCGTACGTTGGGGGGCGGCTTTCACCGCGGTTCGCCGCGGAACCCGCCCAGGACCGTCTACAGTGACGTAGACGGTCTACATGACTGTAGACGAAAGCTGGAGGAAGCGCCGCCATGTCCGACGTACCGTCCGCCCGCCGGCCCGCCGGGGAGCTGGAGGCCGAGGTGCTGGCCGCCCTCTGGTCCGCCCGGCAGCCGATGACGCCGCAGGACGTCCAGACGGCGCTCGGCGGGGACCTCGCCCGCACGACCATCGCGACGATCCTGGCCCGGCTGCACGACAAGGGGACGGTCGAGCGCACCCGGGCCGGCCGTGCCTACGCGTACACCCCGACCGTCCAGGACACGGCCGGCCTCGCCGCCCGCCGGATGCACACCGAGCTCGGCCGCGAGGCCGACCGCTCCACCGTGCTCGCCCGCTTCGTCTCCGACCTCTCCGCCGAGGACGAACAGCTGCTGCGCGAACTGCTCGGCGACGGCGGACCGGGATCGGCGGGCGCACCGTGATGCTCGCCGTCTGGGTGCCGCTGCTGCTGCCCTTCCTCGCCGGCCCGCTGGCCCGCCGCCTCGCCGAGGCGCTGTCGCCCCGGGCCGCCGCCTGGCTGCTGGCCGGCACCGCCACCGTCCTGGCCGGCGGCATCCTCTGTTCGCTGGGCCTGCTCACCACCGCCGGGCTCCTCCAGCTCCCCCCGGTCGCCGCCCTCGGCCACCTCTCGCAGCCCTGGCTCACCTCCGCCGCGCCCAGTGCCCCGTTCGCCGCCGCACTGGCCGGCCTGGTGCTCGCCGCACTCGCCGCGCTGGCAGTGCGGACCGCCCACCGCCGCCGGCTGGAACTGCGGGCAGCCCGGGCCGCACTGCCCGCTGCCGCTCCGCACCCGGGCGACGCCGCCGGTGACCAGCATCCGGACATGCGCCCCCTGCGCGCCTCTGTGCGCCGCGCACGCGCTCCCCGGTGGCTCCGGTCGCCGCTGGCCCGGTTGCGGCCGCCCACCGGGTACCAGCTCACCGTGCTGGACGACGAGCACGCCGACGCCTTCGCCCTCCCCGGCCGCCTGCGCCGCCCCGGACGGACCGGCGAGCCCGGCCGGATCGTGGTCACCTCCGGGATGCTGCGCGCCCTCAGCGGCCCCGAGCGGTCCGCCCTGCTCGCCCACGAACGCGCCCACCTGACCGGCCGCCACCACGTCTTCCTCGCCCTCGCCGAGCACGCCGCCGCTCTCCACCCCGCGCTTCGCCCGCTGCGCGCGCCCCTCGGGTACCACCTGGAGCGCTGGGCCGACGAGGTGGCCGCGGCCCGGGTCGGCGACCGCGCCGTGACCGCCCGCGCGGTCGGCCGGGCCGCCCTCGCCGCCAGCCGTTCGCCCTGGCCGGCCCGGCCCCGGCTGGTCGCCGCCGCGCACTCCGGCCCGGTCCCGCGCCGGGTCGCCGCCCTGCTGGAGCCCCGCCCCTCCGGCACCCCGGCCACCCGGCTGCGCGCCGTCGCCCTGGCCCTGGCCGCCTGCCTGGCGCTGACCACCGGCGCCACCCTGGAGGCCACCGCCGACCTGCACCGCACCGTCGAGGCCGCCCAGCACGAACCGGGCGCGTCCCGCTAGGAAGCCGCGGCGAGCGGAGGGCCGGTGCACCTCGGAACGGTTTCCGTACCGGGCGGTACGCGGACTTGGCAGACCCCATCCCCACACGCCCACCGCACCCGTACGCTTTCGTCAGCGCGTCGACCCCGGCGCGTCCTCGAACGGCGGCGAGGAGCAACACGAGTGCGGCAGACCGGACGGCAGTCCCGACGACCAGAGCGCCGCGTCCCGCCGACCGCGGCGGAGCTGGCCAAGGTGCATGAGCGCACCCTCGCCGACGCCGCCGCCCGCGAACTCGCCTTTCCCGAGACCGGCGAACCCGGCCGGCCCGGAGGACCAGGCGGCCCGAACGGGCCGGGCCTGCTCGAACCCCGCCCCGAGATCGGCGACTCCTGGGCCCGGCTGCGCCGCCTCGGCCTCGACCCCGACACCGGCGCGGCCGCCGTCCTGCTCGGCCCCGCCGAGCTGGAGCAGCGCCGCCGGTCCAGCGGGCTCGACAACGTCATGCCGGTGCTGCGCGAGACCCTGCTCGGGCCGGTCGGTCAGACGCCGCTGATCCTCGCCATCGCCGACGCCGAGGGCCACGTGCTCTGGCAGGAGGGCGAACGCGGCCTGCGCCGCAGCGCCGACCGGATCGGCTTCGTCACCGGCGCCCGCTGGATCGAGGAGAGCGTCGGCACCAACGGCATCGCGGTCGCGCTGCGCACCCAGCGCCCGATGCACGTCCACTCCGCCGAGCACTACCTGCGCAGCCACCACACCTGGACCTGCGTCGCCGCGCCCGTGCACGACCCGGCCACCGGACGGCTGGTCGGCGCGATCAACCTCAGCGGCCCGGCCCACAACGTCCGCCCGTACCTGCTCCAGCTCACCGCCACCGCCGCCCGGCTCGCCGAGACCGAACTGCGCGCCCACCGGCTGGAGGCGCTCAACCAGCTGCGCACCCTGGCCGCCCCGCTGCTCGCCCGGGTCGGCGGTCCGGCCCTCGTGGTGGACGCGGCCGGCTGGACGGCCGCCTCCGCCGGGCTGCCGCCGCCCAGCCGGCTCCGCATCCCCAGCGAGGGCTGGGCCCCGGCCGCCGTGCACTGGGTGCCGGGGCTCGGCGAGTGCGTGCTGGAGCCGCTCGCGGACGGCTGGCTGGTGCGCCCGGTCCGCCCGCCCGGAACGGACGGCTCCGGCACGGTGAGCGCCGAACAGGCCGAGGGCGCCCGGCTCCTGCTCGACCTGCGCAGGCCGGACCGCGCCGAACTGTCCGTCCGCGGCGCGGCCGACAGCTGGTCGCACCCGGTCAGCCCGCGCCACGCCGAACTGCTGCTGCTGCTCGCCACCACCCGCGAGGGCAGCACCGCGGCGCAGCTCGCCGAGGCACTGTTCGGCGACGCCGGGCGGACGGTGACGGTCCGGGCCGAGCTGTCCCGGCTGCGCCGCTACCTGGGCGGCCTGCTGGCCCACCGGCCGTACCGCTTCGCCGACTCGGTGCTGGTCACCGTGCAGGGGCCGGAGGACCCGTACGACCTGCTGCCCGCCTCCACCGCGCCGGCCGTACGGCGGCTGCGGGCGGAGCTGGCGGCGGACCGGGTACGGCTGCCGGGCGCCGCGGCGACCCTGCCCCCTCCGCCGCCCTCTGCCCTGCCCTCGCCGCGTACGAACGAAGAGCCCGGGGGTCAGCCGTCCGCGAGCAGTGCGGCCAGCTGGGCATCGGTGGGGCCGCAGTCGCGCTCCTGCTCGACCGGGACCACCGCGTAGGTGCGGTCCAGCCAGGCCTGCACCCGGGGCTTGGAGGCCTCCAACAGGGCACTGCCGTGCGGGGATTCGAGCGCCAGGTGCAGCGTCGAGCCGTGGCAGGGGCAGTACGCCGGCCACAGCTTGACGTCGCCCTGACCGCTCAGCGTCTGCAGGCCGTCGCGCAGCAGGTCGCGGGAGAACACCCAGTCCGCCTCGTCCGGACGCCCCGGATGGAAGGTCAGCAGCACCTCGTAGGGGCGCGCGGCGTCGAAGCGGAACCGGGTGCGCACCTCGCCGACCACTTCGTCGCCCAGCGAGATCCGCAGTACCAGCACCTCCTCCACCGCCGCCGGAGCGGCGGTGGAGCCGCCCCCATCGCCGCCCGTGGGGGTGGCGGCGAGGGGGGCACTGGAGGCTGCGGACAGCGGGTCGGGCGGCATGACGGTCTCTCCGGGAACGGCGCGGGATGCCATCAGCCTGCGCCACCCGCCGCCGGGCGGGCAAGGGTTGCAAGGGGGTTGCAACAACCCTCCTCCGGGCGCGACCGATTCCGGCCCTGTCTGCCAGACGGACCGTCAACTTCCGCCCGTCGAACGGATTTCCGGAAAACCGAGCAATTTCGTCCGCCCTCCGGCCACCCGCTGGTACGCTCTCCCCCTCCCGACGCGGGCCCGCGGCGGGCCGGTCCCGGACGGCCGGATCCGGGCCCGTCCCCGGTGCGTGGGAGAATACGGTGACGCGACGGCGACTTCGGGGAGGGAGGGGTCCGGTGGCTGTGCGTGGGGAGACCGCGCGGGACGTGCAGCACGAGCCCGCACGGCAGGGTCGGCACGGTCGGCCACGCCCGTTCGGCGGCCGGCTCCGGCTGCCCACCCTCCGCTTCTCCGGCGCCGCGATGGCGATGTCCACCGTCGTCGGCATCAGCATCGCCACCACCCTCCTGCTGAACGAGCAGCAGGGCATCGGCCGGCGGGCCGGTGTCGCCCGGGTCGGCACCACTCCGCCGCCCAGCCCCGGCGCAACCGGCCAGGCCGAAGCGGCCTCCGACCGGACCACCGGCACGCCCGCGCCGCCCTCCGGCCGTCCGCACGGCCCGAAGGCCCCCGGGCACGCCTCGGCCCACCCGTCCGGCCCGGCGAACGCCGCGGCCACGCCCCCGGGCGGACCGCGGGCGGGGACGGCCGTCCCGGTCACGCCGTCGACCGGCGGCCAGGCCTCCTCCGGGCAGGACCCCCGGTCCTCGACCGGGGGTCCCGGCAACGGCACCGGGACGGGCGGGCAGCCGGGCGCCGGGGCCTCGCCCTCGGCCCAGCCGTCCACGCCTCCCCAGCCGTTCGCCCCTTCCGCCGGGAAACCCGACTCGGCACAGGCCGGCGCGGCACAGGCCGGCGCCGGGCAGACCGACACCGGACAGTCCCCGCACCCGCCCGGGCTCCAGTCGACCATCCCGGCCCGGCCCGGTCCCGCCTTCCCCGCGCCCGGCCGCCCGCTGCCGCCGCCCGCCACCGACGCCCCCGGCACCGACGGACCCACCAGCGACGTCCCCGGCAGCGACGTGCCCGCGACCGGCGCCCCCGAGGCCGACGGCTCCACCCCGGAGGCCGACCAGGCCCTGACCGGTGCCGGCCTGACCGCCGCGGTCGGACGCGACGGCCTCCGGCACGCACTCGACCTCACCGTGGCCGAGCCGGTCACCGCGCTGCAGGCCGAATTCCGGCTCACCCCGGGCGAGTTGGCCCCCGGTAGCGGCGCCGCCTGGACCGACCTGCCGGGCGCTGTGGTGACCACCCAGCAGGAACGCGGCACCCTGGTCTACCGCTTCACCACCCCGCCCGGCACCGACGTGAAGCCCGGCCACTACGCCTTCGTGGTGCGCGGCGCCCGCCCGGCCGACCAGGTCGGTCCGGTGCGCAAGCCGGGCCCGCAGGAGACCTGGAACGCCTCCGCCTTCGGCATCGACCACCCTCGGGCGGTCGCCGCCCTCGGCGGCTTCGGCCCACTGCTCCCGCAGCCCGCCCGGCGCCCGGCGCACCACGGCAGCTGACCGCCCGTCGGCCGGTCGGCGACCCCTGGCTCCGATCCGCCGCTCCGATCGCCTGATCAGATCTCCCGGTCCGCCAAGCAGCTCCCGGAAACCGTCGGACCGTCCGACGATCAGGCAGCTCACCGGGCTCATCCCCGCACCCACGTTCGTTACTGTGGGCAGCACCCGGCCCGGCGCCTCACCGGCCCCGTCCCGGGCCGTCGTTCCGCACCCGAGGAGGAGCCTTGTCCACCGTCCTGACCCAAGGCGGCAACGCACCGCTGACCGCCGCGCGGGTGACCGTCGAGGTCACCGCGCCCAAGGCGCTGGACGTCTCCGGCCTGCTGCTGACCGACGCCGGCAAGGTTCGATCGGACGCCGACTTCGTCTTCTTCAACGCCCCGCACGGGCCCGGCGTCAGCCTCCGCCCGGCCGGCGGCGGAGCGCCGGACGCGATCACCGTCGACACGCCGGCCGTCCCGGCCGACATCAGCAAGGTCGTGATCACCGCCAGCCCGGCCGACCAGTCCGCCACCTTCGCCGGGATGGAGCCCACTGCCACCCTCCGGGACGCCGACAGCGGCGAGGTGCTGATCACCTTCACCCCGCCCCGGCTGGGCCTGGAGACCGCGCTCATCGTGGTCGAGGTCTACCGGCGGAACGGCGTCTGGAAGGTGCGCGCCGTCGGCCAGGGCTACGCCGACGGCCTGGCGGGCATCGCCACCGACTTCGGCGTCACCGTCGACGACTCCCCCGCTCCGGCGCCGCAGCCGGCTCCGGCCGCGGCCCCCGCCCCGATCCCTGCCCCGGCCTCGCCGAGCGCGCCGACCGTCCAGATCCACTCCACCGCCGAGGCCGAGCCCGCTCCGCCCGTCCCGCCGGCGCCGCCGACCCCGCCGCTGCCGCCGGTCCCTCCGGTACCGCCGACGCCCCCGGTCGACCCCCGCATCGCCCTGGCCACCGTCCCGTCGATGCCCGCCACTCCCACCACGCCGCCGGCCCCGGCCGCCGAGGCCGCCCCGGCACCCGCCGACCGCCCCAAGGTCACCCTGGACAAGGGACGGGTCAGCCTGGTCAAGGGAAGCTCCGTCTCCCTGGTGAAGAACGGTCGCCCCTTCCTCTCCTCCGTCCGGATGGCCCTCGGCTGGGAGTCCGCCGCCCGCGGCCGGGACATCGATCTGGACGCCTCCTGCCTCGCCTTCGACTCGCGGCACCAGCGCCTGGAGACGGCCTGGTTCATGAAGCTGACCATCTTCGACGGCGCGATCGCCCACTCCGGTGACAACCTGGTCGGCGGTGACGGCGGCGACGACGAGGCGATCACCGTCCACCTTGAGGGCCTGCCGGCCGAGGTCCACGCGCTGGTGTTCGTGGTCAACTCCTTCTCCGGCCAGAAGTTCACCGAGTTGCGCAACGCCTACTGCCGCCTGGTGGACGTCCGCACCGAGGAGGAACTGGTCCGCTTCGACCTCACCCAGTCCGAGCCGCGCACCGGCGTGGTGATGTGCAAGCTGGTCCGGCGCCCCTCCGGCGAGTGGGAGATGACGGCACTCGGCGAGTTCGTCGACGGCAAGACGGCCCGGGCGATGATCGAGCCCTCCGCCGCCCTCCTCTGACACCGGTCTTCTCCGACGTCGCCCTCCGCTGACACCGGTCTTCTCCGAGGCCGCCCTCCGCTGAACCCAACGTCAGTGCGGCGACCGCGAATTCACCCCCCTGGGGCATCAAGTCGTCCATGGATCGACTCGATTGACTCTCAGGGGGGTGAAGAGCGCTCTCCCCTTCCACCGCTGAGGAGAGACCGTGCGCCGCTTCCCGTCCCGCCTCGCCGTCGCCGGCACCGCCGTCGCCCTCACCGCCGGGCTGATCGCCCCCACCGCCGCCCGGGCCGCCACCAATCCCGCCACGAAGCCCGCCCCCCGCGTCGGCGCGCTGCGGTGGGCCGCCCTCGGCGACTCCTACACCGCGGGCGTCATCGAGGCCACCGGCGACCTGACCGAGCCCCAGGACGGCTGCGCCCGCACGGCCGGCTCGTACCCCGAGATCATCCGCCGCGACCTGGGCTCCCTGGCGGACCTGCGCGACGTCAGCTGCAGCGGCGCCACCACCCCGGACGTCTACGCGAACAAGCAGAGCCCGCTCGGCCGCCCGCTGCCGCCGCTCGGCACCGATCCCAACGCCCCCTACCCGCCCGTCCCGCCGCAGGTCGACGCCGTCGACCCGGACACCCGGGTGATCACCGTCGCCATCGGCGGCAACGACCTCGGCTTCGCCGACATCCTCAAGGACTGCATCGAACTCGGCGCCGCCCACCTCGGCCTGGGCGCACCCTGCAAGGACAGGTACGACGCCCAGCTGTCCGGCAGGTTCGACGAGTTGCGCAACACCTACGACACCATGCTCGGCGCACTGCAGGCGAAGGCCCCGTCCGCCCGGATCGTCACCGTCGGGTACCCGCACCTGATCCCCGAGAACGCCCGCCTCTGCCAGTACGGCGACCTGCTGCAGTTCGCCACCTTCACCGCCGGCGACCTCGACTGGGCCCGCACCCGCGTCCTGGAGCCGCTCAACCGGGTCATCGAGCAGGCGGCCTCGGCCCGGCAGGACACCTACGTCGACCTCTACTCCGGCTCCGCCGGGCACAGCGTCTGCGACGCCGACCACTGGCTGGACGGCGTGCTGACCAGCGTCGTCCCCGTCAAGTACGCCGTGGTGCACCCCAACGCCAAGGGCCAGGCCTTCGCCGCCCGCCAGGTCGAGGGCACCGTCCTCGGCAGCTGACCCGCGCCCCTCGGCGGGCACCGGAAAACCACTGGCCGGACCGCGCGTTCGCGATCATCCTGTTCCGATGCACATCCGCGAAGCCACCCCCGAGGACTGGTCGGCCATCTGGCCGTTCTTCCGAACCATCGTCGCCGCCGGCGAGACCTTCCCCTACCCCCTCGACATGCCCTCCGAGCTCGGTCGGGAGTGGTGGATGCACTCCGCCCCCGACCGCACGGTGGTCGCCGTCGACGAGGACGGCGCGGTCCTCGGCACCGCCACCATGAACCGCAACCGCCCCGGCAACGGCGCGCACGTGGCCAGCGCCAGCTACATGGTCGACCCGGCGCACCACGGCAAGGGCGTCGGGCGGGCCCTCGTCGAGTACACCCTCGACTGGGCCCGCCAAGCCGGCTTCCGCGCCATGCAGTTCAACGCGGTGGTCGCCAACAACCACCACGCCGTCAAGCTCTACCGGTCACTGGGCTTCGAGATCGTCGGCACCGTTCCCGAGGCCTTCCACCACCCGGTGGACGGCTACGTCGGCCTGCACGTCATGCACCGCCCGCTGTAGCGGCCCTACTCCTCGATCGCTCCGCCGACCGTGCGCAGGTGCTGCCGGAAGCTGTAGTCCGGACGGGCCGCGCGCCGCTCCAGGTACTCCTCGAACCTGGTCTGCTCGCGCAGCGTGTCCCCGGCCGCGATCCGCCCGGCCTGGGCGCGCTCGGTCCGGGCGATCGCGGCGGCGGTCTCCAGCACCTCCCCGACGCGGTCGGCGGGCACGAACAGCACCCCGTCCGCGTCGGCGAACACCACGTCCTCGGCGGTCACCAGGTGCGGGCCGACCCGCGCCGACACCAGCGCCTCCGGCTCCCGCCCGTCCAGCCGCAGCGGCCCCAGCGGCAGCGCGCCGTAGCTGAACACCGGCAGCCCGATCTCCACCAGCTCCGGCGTGTCCCGGTGCAGGCCCCACACCACGATCCCGGCCACCCCGGCGGCCCGCGCCTCCAGCACCGCGAGGTCCCCGATGCAGGCCTCGTCCGTCCGCCCGCCGTTGTCGATCACCAGGACGTCCCCGTCCCGCGCCGCCCCGTACGCCTCCAGGAACACGTCCACGCTCCCGTAGTGCCGCACCGGCAGCGCCCGCCCCGCCACCCGCGCCCCGGCGGTCACCGCCCCCACCCCCACCGGCGCCGCCCGCAACCCCGCCCCGAGCCGCACGCAGGCATCCGCCACCAGCGGCGTGGACAACCCCTCGAACTGCTTCAGCATCCCAACTCCTTTCACCGAGGGCCCAGTTGACCAGCACCGGAATCCTACGCCGGGCTCAAACTCACACCGTCGAGTGAAAGCCCACCGTGTACTGCACATCCGGACCCGACCGCGAATAGCGTGACGCCCATCCGAAGGAGGGGCATCATGAGTGCTGTGGCGCATGAGCAACCGATCACGAACTCTCCATCGCAGGCCGACATCCTGCTGGAGAGCTTCCTGAGCCTGCACTCCCCCGAAGGCTTCCGGGCTGAGCTCATCGAGGGAGAGATCATCGTGGCACCACCGCCGGACGGCGATCACGAGGACTACATCGACCTGCTGATCGACCAGGTGAAGGCAAAGTCCAAGGTTCACATGCAAGTGTCCGGCAGCAAGGGCCTCCGCCTGATCAGTGGCGGCCTCTGCCCGAAGAACCACGTCGTCCCGGACGCCACCTTCGCCCCGAGAAGTCTCCGGCTCTTCCGTGGTGCTCCGTCCTGGATGGAACCCGACGGCATCGCCATGGTCGCCGAGGTCACCTCGACCAAGCCCGACCAGGACCGCGTCGCCAAGCGGCACTGCTACGCACGGGCCGGCATCCCGCTCTACCTGCTCGTCGACCGTGAGAAGTCCCAGATCAGCCTGTTCGGCAAACCCCACCGGGATGAGTACACCGAAGTCCACCTGGCCGCCTTCGGTGAACCTCTCGCTCTGCCCGCGCCCTTCGAACTCGAATTGGACACCAAGGACTTCCTCTGAGCAGCGCCGCAACACACGACGGCCCGCACCCCCCGTCAGGGGTGCGGGCCGTCGCGTTGCCCGGGCGCCGGGTCAGTTGCGGGTGGCCATGGCGCGCAGGAAGAAGGTGAGGTTGGCGGGGCGCTCGGCGAGGCGGCGCATGAAGTAGCCGTACCACTCCTGGCCGTACGGGAGGTAGACCCGCATGGTGTTGCCCTCGCCGGCGAGGCGCAGCTGCTCCTCGGGGCGGATGCCGTAGAGCATCTGGTACTCGAAGGAGTCCCGGGTGCGGTTGTTCCACTGGGCCAGCTGGCCGGCGATCTTGATCATGTTGGGGTCGTGCGAGGCGATCATCGGGTAGCCCTCGCCCGCCATCAGGACCTTCAGCGCGCGGACGTACGCGAGGTCGACCTCGTGCTTGCCCTGGAAGGCGACCGACTCGGGCTCCTTGTACGCGCCCTTGCACAGGCGCACGCGCGAACCGGCGGCGGAGAACTCGCGGCAGTCGGCCTCGGTGCGGCGCAGGTAGGCCTGGAGCACGATGCCCAGCCAGGGGAAGTCCGCCCGCAGCTCGCGCGCGATGGCGAGGGTGGAGTCGGTGGTGGTGTGGTCCTCCATGTCGAGGGTCACCGTGGTGCCCGCGTCGGCGGCGGCCTCGCAGATGCGGCGGGCGTTCTCCAGCGCGATCTTCTCGCCGTCCACCGGCAGGAACTGGCCGACGGCCGACAGCTTGACCGACACCTCGGCACCGGCGGCGAGGCCGGTCTCCTTGAGGGCCTTGAGCAGGTGCTCGTACGCCTCGGCGGTGCCGGCGGCCTGGGCGGCGTCCTTGGTGTCCTCGCCCAGGTGGTCGAGGGTGACCTTGCGGCCGGTGGCGACCAGGTCGTCGCAGGCGGTGACGGCGTCGTCGAGGACGGAACCGGCGACGAAGCGCTCGACTATCGCGTGGGTCGGGGGGAACTTCTCGACCACGGTGCGGACCTGGGGGGACCGGGAGGCCGCGAGAAGGGCGGAACGGAGCATCGTGACTCCTGGAGCTGGTGTTTCCAAGGGTGGCAGAAAGGGGCCGGGGCGGCGGTACGGGGGTGAGCCGCCGCCCCGGCGGGGCGGCGCCCGGCTGCGGGACCGGGCGTCGCGGGTGACCGATGGCCTCTACAGCGGATCGATCGGCAACAGGGCTGGTCAGCCCATGTGCGGGTAGCGGTAGTCCGTCGGCGGGACGAAGGTCTCCTTGATGGAGCGGGTCGAGGTCCAGCGCGCCAGGTTCTGCTTGGCACCGGCCTTGTCGTTGGTGCCCGAGGCCCGGCCGCCGCCGAAGGGCTGCTGGCCGACGACGGCGCCGGTCGGCTTGTCGTTGATGTAGAAGTTGCCGGCCGCGAAGCGCAGCTTGTGCATCGCGTCCTGGGCCGCCGCGCGGTCCTGGGAGATGATCGAGCCGGTCAGGCCGTAGGCCGACACCGACTCCATCTGCGCCAGCATCTCCTCGTACTTCTCGTCCTCGTAGACGTACACGGCGAGGATCGGGCCGAAGTACTCGTCGCGGAAGTACTCCGAGGCCGGGTCCTGGCAGACCAGGACGGTCGGGCGGACGAAGTAGCCGACCGAGTCGTCGTAGGTGCCGCCGGCCAGGACCTCGACGGTGTCGTCGGCCTTGGCGCGGTCGATGGCGGCCTTGTTCTTGGCGAAGGCGCGCTCGTCGATGACGGCCGACATGAAGTTGGACAGGTCGGTGACGTCGCCCATGGTGAGGCCCTCGACCTCGGCGGCGAACTCGTCCTTGAGACCGGCCCACAGCGAGGCGGGGACGTAGGCGCGGGAGAGCGCCGAGCACTTCTGGCCCTGGAACTCGAACGCGCCGCGGGTCATCGCGGTCTTCAGCACGGCCGGGTCGGCGGACGGGTGGGCGACCAGGAAGTCCTTGCCGCCGGTCTCGCCGACGATCCGCGGGTAGGTGCGGTAGCCGGCGATGTTGTTGCCGACCTCGCGCCACAGGTGCTGGAAGGTGGCGGTGGAGCCGGTGAAGTGGATGCCGGCCAGCGCCGGGTGCTTGAGCGCCACGGCGGAGACGTCCAGGCCGTCGCCGGTCACCATGTTGATGACGCCCTTGGGCAGGCCGGCCTCCTCCAGCAGCTGCATCAGCAGGTGCGCGGAGTACTGCTGGGTCGGGGACGGCTTCCACAGCACCACGTTGCCCATCAGCGCGGGCGCGGTCGGCAGGTTGCCGGCGATCGCGGTGAAGTTGAACGGGGTGATCGCGTAGACGAAGCCCTCCAGCGGGCGGTGGTCGCTGCGGTTCCACACGCCGTCCGAGGAGATCGGCTGCTCGGCCATGATCTGGCGGGCGAAGTGCACGTTGAAGCGCAGGAAGTCGACCAGCTCGCAGGGGGTGTCGATCTCGGCCTGCTGGGCGGTCTTGGACTGGCCGAGCATGGTGGCGGCGGCCAGGGTCTCGCGCCAGGGGCCGGCCAGCAGGTCGGCGGCCTTGAGGAAGATCGCGGCGCGGGAGTCGAAGGAGAGCGCCTGCCAGGCCGGGGCAGCGGCCAGGGCAGCGTCGATGGCGTCCTGCGCGTCGGCCTGGGTGGCGTTGCGCAGGGTGCCGAGCCGAGCCGCGTGGTTGTGCGGCTGGACGACGTGGATCTCGGTGCCGCCGCCCATCCGGCGCTCACCGTTGATCGTCATGGTCAGCTGGACCGGCTCCTGGCCGCCCAGCTCCTTCAGCTTGGCCTCCAGACGAGCCCGTTCCGGGCTGCCGGGGGCGTAGCTGTGGACCGGCTCGTTCACCGGCGCGGGGACCTGGGTCACAGCGTCCATAGAGCGCACGCTCTCCTTCGTTCGTTGCGGGGGGATTGCCTGCGCGGGTCGCACGCGGGCCACAGCACGAACGCTATTCCTGCCTACCCGGCCACTTGATTGGCCGGGCGGCTAAATTCCCCCGTACGGCGTTGTCCGCCCCGACGAAGGCGGTCACGCCGCGGTCACGACCGCCCGTCAGACGGCCCGCCCCGCGCGCCCTCAGGCGGCCCGCCCCGCGCGCCTCACCGGCACCACCCGCCGCTCCCAGTCGATCCGGTACCCGTGCACCGGGCGGAGCATCTTCTCCGGGCTCATGAAGGTCCGCATCATGATCGGCGCGACCAGCCGGAACACCATCCGGCCGACCGGTCCGGAGGCCTTCTGGTTGTTGGTGCGCTCGGCGTCGGCGGCGATCTTCTCCACCCGGGGCCGGCGCATCGCCTCGTACGCGGCGAAGGCCTCGGTGTGGTCGGGCAGGTCGCGCAGGCAGCGGGCGAGTTCGACGGCGCTCTCGACGGCCAGCGAGACGCCCTGTCCGGAGCTGTTGGACGGCGCGTGCACCGAGTCGCCGACCAGCACCATCCGGCCGCGGTGCCAGTGCGGGACGGACGGCATGATCTCCAGCCGGGGGAAGGTCTCGACCGTCCCGGCGTCGGCGACCCGTAGCACCTCGCGGGCGGGCACGTCGTCGGCGTGCAGCTCGCGGCAGCGGCGCAGCCACTCCTCCGGGCCGACCGCGCGGACCTGCTCGTAGCCCAGCTGCTCGGGCTGCGGGATGTTGCTGAACCAGGCGGTGCCGCTGCCGTCGGCCAGGCCCCAGTAGCCGAAGAAGGCCCGGGCGCCGTTGGCGAAGTGCACGGTCTCGCCGCGTCCGGCGCGGCCGGGCAGCCGGTACGGGCTGTAGCCGCCGACGCCGAGCAGGCCGGTGTACCGGGCGGCGGGCGCGGCCGGGTCGATCAGGGTGCGGACGGTCGATCCGGTGCCGTCGGTGCCGATCAGCAGGTCGCCGGTGGCGGTGGTGCCGTCGGCGAAGTGCGCGGTGATGCCGTCGGCGTTCTCCTCGGCGCCCACCAGCCGTTTGCCGTAGCGCACTTCGAGGCCGGTCTCGCGCAGCCGCCGCTGCAGCACCTCGTACATCTCGGCGCGGCGCATCAGCCGCCCGCGCGGCAGGTCGGGCAGGCCGGCGAACTCGGCCAGCGCCCCGCCCCTGCCGTCCTCGATCACCATCGGGCCGACCGGCTGCCCGATCCGGCCGACCTCCGCCTCCAGCCCGACGACGGCGAGGGCGCCGAGCCCGTTGGGGGCGAGCATGAAGGTCCCGCCGATGCCCTCGGCGGAGTTCTCGTAGGCCTCGAAGATCTCCGCCTCGATGCCGGCCCTGCGCAGCGCCAGTGCCATCACCGGGCCGGCGATGCCGCCGCCGATGACCAGGGCCTTCTTCTTCGACGTACGCGTGGTGCTCATTCCAGGCTCCTCATGAACTCCTGCAGGGTCCGGTTGAACTCCGGATCCCCGATCTGTCGGATGAGGTTCTCGGTGTAGCGGCGCTCCGCCTCCAGCAACGCGAGGGCGTACTCCTCCTCGACCACGAACATCGGGTGGACGCCCGTGTCCTCGGCCTTGCGCAGCATGGCGCGCGAGGTGTCGATCCGCGCGTCCAGCGCCTCCAGCCGACGGCCGAGCAGCTCGGCCGACTCGTCGGTCGGAAGTGCCACCAGCAGGCAGAGGGCGACCCCGAAGGCCGGGTACTCCTCCTGCGGTTCGGCGATCCACTCGCGCATCCAGTCCCGGAGCTCCGCCTGCCCCTCGGGCGTGACGGCGTAGACGGTGCGCTCCGGTCGCTGGGTGTCGCGGACGGTCTCCTGCTCGGCGACGAACCCGGCCTTCCGCAGCTGCTCCACGACCATGTAGAGCGAGCTGCGGTTGTACTTGATGTTGCGGTCCTTGCCGTGCTCCTTGAGCCGTCGGCCCATCTCGTACGGGTGCATCGGTTCGGCTCCGAGTTCGGCCAGGACCGCGAGGGCCAGTGGGTTCGAGACCTTGCGTCGCTTCGCCATGAGAACGTTCCTCATCACTTGGTCAGTATTGACTATCCATTCTCAGATAGTCAGAGTCAACTATTCAGGAGTGACGTGCCAGAAGTCTGTCCGTCCGGCTAAAATCAACCACACACCGTTGTCCGAGCGGATGAAGGAGGCCCGGAGTGACCACCCCCGGCCTTCCGCTCCGCCGACTGCTGATGTCCCTGGGCGAGCCCCTGGTCGAACTCCAGGCCGCCCCACTGGGGTTGGACGTCCCCGTGCGCGACGTCGCGATCCTCGACCCGGAGGACCAGCCCACCGCCGCCCCCGGCGAACTCGTCCTCGCGATCGGCGCCCGCGGCCGCGCCGCCCTCCCCGCCCTGCGCGCGGCCGGCCGGGCCGGCGCCGCCGCCGTCGCGGTCAAGCTGGACGCCCCCGGCCAGGCCGACGCCCTGCGCGAGGCCGCCACCGACGCCGGCGTCGCCCTGCTCTCGGTGCGCCGCGAGACCCGCTGGGAGCACCTCGACTCGCTCGCCCGGGCGATCATCGCCGGCCCGGACACCCCGGACGCCCCCGGCGCCCCCGAACCCAACGCCGGCGACCTCTTCTCCCTCGCCCAGACCGTCGCCGTGCTCACCAACGGCATCGTCTCGATCGAGGACACCTCCAGCCGGGTGCTCGCCTACTCCCGCTCCTCCGACTCCGACGAGGTCGACGACCTGCGCCGGCTGTCCATCCTCGGCTGGCAGGGCCCGGAGCCGTACCTCTCCAAGCTCCGCGAGTGGGGCATCTTCCAGCACCTGCGCAGCTCGGACGCCCCGATCGCGGTCGAACCGCACCCCGAACTCGGTCTGCGCCGCCGCCTCGCGGTCGGCATCCGGGCCGGGGCACAGCCGCTCGGCACCATCTGGGTGCAGGAGGGCGCCCAGCCGCTGGCCCCGCTGGCCGAACAGGCCCTGGTCGGCGCCGCCCGGGTGGCCGCCGCCCAACTGGTGCGCCGCCGCCGCGAGTTGTCCGCCGACGTCCGGCTCACCCAGACCCTGCTGACCGGCCTGCTGGAGGGCTCCACCGGCCCCCAGTCGCTGGCCACCCACCTCGGCCTCGACCTGCGCCGCCCAGCCACCGTGCTGGCCTACAGCGCCCACACCACCGAGGCGCTGCACCGCTCCGACGTCACCGGCCTGATCTCGGTGCACACCGCCGCACGGCACCGCACCGCGCTGCTCGCCCCGATCGAGTCCCGGGTCTACGTGCTGCTGCCCGAACTCCCGCCGGGCCTGCCGATGACCACCGTGCGCGGCTGGGCCGACGAGGTGGTCACCGCCGCCCGGGAGCACCTCGGCGTGCCGCTGCGCGCCGCCATCGGCTCGACCGTCGACGGCCTCTCCCAGGTGCCGGACTCCCGCGCCCAGGCCGACCGGATCCTGGACGCGATGGGCCGCGGCGGAGTCGACCTGGACGTCGCGGCGCTGATCGACGTCCAGGCCGAGGTGCTGGTCAGCGAGATGCTGGCGCTGCTCCAGGAACGCGGCGGCCTGCGCGACCCGCGGCTCACCGCGCTCACCGAGTACGACCGCCGGCACGGCACCCGGCTCGCCGAGTCCGTGCTCGCCTGGCTGGACGCGCTCGGCGAGGTCCGGGTCGCCGCCGACGCCCTGCACATCCACCCCAACACCCTGCGCTACCGGGTGCGCCGCGCCGAGCAGTTGACCGGCATCGACCTCGCCCAGCCGCAGCAGCGGCTGCTGGCGATGCTGCAACTGCGGCTGCCCGCGGACGAGTAGGTCGTCCTCGAAGGGCCCCTGGTGGGCCCGTCCTCGGCGTGCCGGTCAGCCGCGCCCGGCCCGCCACTGCTCCCAGGCCGACAGCCACAGCTGCTCCGCCAGCCGCTGCTCCTCCCAGGCCCCCTCCCCGCCGCCGCCCGGCCGTTCCCGCCACAGCTGCTCCCAGGCCCGCTGGGCCGGCAGGCTCGCCACGTCGCTGGCGAACACCGTGTACCGGACGACCTCCTCGACCGCCGCCTCCCCCTCCGGCGTGCCGACCAGCCAATGCGTCTGCTGGGACAGCCTGCTGAGGTGGTTGACCATCGAGGTCACCGCCGCCGCGGCCTCCTCCCGGGCCTCCGTGGCGAGCCGCATCTGCTGGCGCACCGCCGCCTCCCAGCGCACCGCGCAGACGTCCCCGCGCAGCCCGCGCGGCAGCCTCGGCGTCCGCCCGACCCGCACCTGCGCCTCGATCGCGGCGGCCTCCGCCATGCTCTGGGCGATCAGCTCCCGGTGTGCCTCCAGCCCGACGGCGGGCGGCAGTTCACGCTCCTCGACCGGCACGTACCGGGCCCGCCGGGAGGCGAGGTCGCGCAGCAGCTCGGTGCGCCCGCGCAGGTAGCACTCGAAGTCCCCGATCCCGCCGAGCTCCACGCAGCCGGGCGGCAGCCCGCGCCCGCACACCGTGACGGCCTGCCCGCCGACCCGCAGCCGCCCGGCCCAGACCTGCCCGGACAGCCCGTTGTCGGCCGACGCCACCGGGCGGTCCTCGTGCACCTCCACCGCGCAGGACTCGCCGTCCACGGTGATCCACTCGCGCAGCGCCCGCACCCGGCCCGGCCCGTCGCCCTCGTCGATGCCCAACTGTTCGTAGACCCGGTCGCGTTCGTCCTCGACCACGTCCTCCAGCTCGGGCAGCACCTCGCAGCCGTCGGCCCCGGGCCGGTAGGTGCGCACGGTCACGTACGGCCCGGCAGCGGTGGTCCAGTCACCGACCTGCACCTCGACCCAGCGCAGCTCCCCGCCGCAGGTCTCGAAGGCCGCCAGCGCCGCGCCGCGGGCCGCCGGCCAGGCCACGCCGTACACCGGGAAGTCGACCGCGGCGAGGGTCCGGCGGGAGAACTCCTCCTGATCGGCGAAACGATCCTGCCCGCCCGGCCGGTCCGGCCCCGACCGCCCGGCGTTCCACTCCCGGGGTTCCTGGGGCCTTCCGCCGTTCTCCCGCACCATCCTGTGCCGCACCCCCGAGTCCTCGCGCCCGCACCGCTGACGCCACCTTACGTGGCCGGAGCTGCCGGGTCATCAGCTCGACTGCCGGACGGGGGCGGTGGCCGTGTCAGTGGGGCCGGTTGTCAGCCGCCCTCCCTACGCTGGCGGCATGACAGCACAGAACGGCGCAGCCCAGGCCGCCTTCCCCGCCCGGATCAGCATCGTCACCCTCGGCGTCTCCGACCTCGACCGCAGCGCCCGCTTCTACGAGGACCTCGGCTGGAAGCGCTCCTCCGCCTCCAGCCCGGAGATCGTCTGGTTCCGCACCGCCGACTCGGTGCTCGGCCTCTTCCCCAGCGAGGAGCTCGCCGCCGACGCGGGCGTGCCCGCCACCGGCGAACCGTCCTTCCGCGGTGTCACCCTCGCGGTGAACCTGGAGTCCCCCGCGCTGGTGGACGCCGCGCTGCGGACCGCGGTCGAGGCCGGCGCCGTGGTGGTCAAGCCGCCGGTCCCGACCAGCTGGGGCGGCTACTCGGGCTACTTCGAGGACCCGGACGGGCACCTGTGGGAGCTGGCCCACAACCCCTTCTTCCCCTTCACCGAGGACGGCTCGCTGGACCTCCCGTAGCGGCCCGGCGGCTCGGTCCCCGGGGCGCCCGGCCCCCGGGCCCCGCCCCCAGGCCCGGCAGGCTCAGCCCCCGGGCCCGGCCGGCAGGCTCAGCCCTTGGACCGCGCCTTGAAGGCCGCCTTGCGCGCCTCCTTGGCCAGCGCCCGGTCCGTGTGCAGCTCCCCGATCGCCTCCAGGACGTCCGCCGTGTACGGGTGGTCGACCCGCCACAGCTCACCGAACCACGCGGCCGGATCGCCCTTCACCGGCAGGTCGGTGATCAGCTCGCGCAGCAGGGCGGCATCGCCGCCGCTGTCCAGCAGCTGGGCGGCGAAGGTGTCGACCACCGTCCACAGCGCCATCGACCGCTCCGGCACCGGCACGTCCGTGGCGCCCAGCGCGGACAGCCAGGCCCGGGCCGAACCGCCCAGCTCCGGGTCGTCCAGCACCTCCCGGACGGCGGGCTCGGCCTCCGGCCCCAGCAGGTTCAGCGCCGAGACGCACAGCATCCGGCGCAGCGGCCCGTACGCGTCGTCACCGCGCGCCGCCGCCAGCAGCTCGCGCGCCGCCGGCACCGGCTCCCGGCCCGCCACCCAGATCCGCAGCTCCTCCTCCGGCAGCACGTTGGCCGACTCGCACACCCCGCGCAGCAGCTCGGCCGCGTCCCCCTGGGCCAGCTCGCCGACCAGCGGCGCGTCGAAGCCGTCCTCCAGCAGCCACTGGCGGATGCCGTACTGGCCGAGCGGGGTGAGCCGGACCAGCCCGAAGCGGGCCGACTCCTCCTCGTCCAGCGGCGCCTCGCCGACGACGACGGGCTCCTCGCCCTCCTCCTCGTCGAACAGCTCCGGGTCGATCGGGCGGTAGTCCAGCAGGCCCAGCTCGGCGAGGTCGCCCAGCATCGGGTCCAGGGCGACCATCACGTCCGTGATGTCGCCGAGCAGCTCCTCGCTCGGCTCCTCGCCCTCGGGCACCACCAGCAGTGCGGCCAGCACGCCGAGCGGCACCGTCTCGTTGCCCGGGTCGGCGAAGGCGGTGGTCTCGTACAGCACCTGGAGCGCCTCGTCGAGCAGCTCGGCGGCGGCGTCCCGGGCCTCCTCGACCTCGTTCAGGCCGTCCTCGTCCTCCTCGCCGCCGGCCTGCGCAGCGGGCTCCTCGCCCTCCTCCTCTTCCTCCTCCGGCAGCGAGTCCGCCTCCACCGCCAGCTCCCGGACGATCCCGGCCGCGGTCAGCCACAGCTCCAGGACGGTGTCCGGGTCCCCCTGCTCGGCGGGCTCCAGGTCCGGCCCCGGCACCGCGACGTGCTCGCCGTCCTTGGTCGTGCCCAGCTCCACCAGGTCCAGGTCGCAGGCCAGTGACCAGGCCCGCAGCGCCTCGACCTCGGCCTCCTCCGGCACCTCGCCCTCGGCGGGGGCCAGCCCCAGCAGCCGGGCGGCCGGAGCCCGGTCCTCCTCGACCAGGTCGCCGAACTCGTCCACCGTCCGGTGCGGGGCCGCCCAGCGGGCCAGCGCCAGCGCGTAGCCGAACATCGGCACGGCCTTCGCCTGCTCGGCCAGCTCCTGCTCGGCGGGCAGTTTCACCGGCGGCACCAGGACTGCCGCGTCGTCCAGGTCCTCGTCGTCCAGGCCGTGCGCGGCGAACGCCCCGTAGAGGTCCTGCAGCTCCAGGTCCGCGGGCAGGACCGCCTCGGCCGCGCCCTCCCCCGCCGAAGCCCCACTGTTCTTCCGACGTCGTCCGGCCATCGTTGTGCGCTCTCCCTCAGCCAGCGGTCAGCTCGAACAGCTCCGCGTACCGATCTACCACCTCAGCGTATAGGCCGGGCACCCCCGATGCCCGGCCGCAGGGAGCGCACGCAGGGGCGCGCGCCGCTTCCGTGCGCCCACCCCTTATCCTTCGCAGTGGTACCGCGCACAACCCCGCGCGGACCACCGGGCAACGAAGCCCCTCTTCTCTCAGCTCATCCGCTCCACCAGGGAGCCCCGCACCGCGGCCACCACCACAGCGCCTCAGGACGGGTGCGCCGGCACACCCCGCCGACCCGGGTGGCGCCCTGCCACAGGAGACCCCTCACATGGCGGACCTCTCCCCCGCCGGCTCCGGCCTGCGCACCGCGCAGCTCGACGGACGCCGACTGTCGGAGGCCCTGCTCCCCCTGGAGCTCGCGCCGCGCGCCCAGCTCCAGCTCGCCGCGATCAGCCGCTGGAACGCGATGCGCGGAGTCCGCGTCGGCCTGGTCGCCGCCGCCCTGCTGTTCATGCTGATCGGTGCCAACCTGGCGACGCCGATCTACCCGCTCCTCCAGCAGCGACTCGGACTCGGCCCGCTCGACACCACGATCCTCTTCACGATCTACGTGTTCGCGCTGGTCCCGGTGCTGGCCATCGTCGGCCACTGGTCCGACCACCTCGGCCGCCGTGCCCTGATCCTGCCCGCCGTCGCCCTGGCCGCCGCCGGCGACGTCGTGTTCGCCACTTCCGGCAGCTTCTGGCAGCTGGCGATCGGCCGCGCCGTCCAGGGCATCGCCGTCGGCCTGTCCACCGGCGCCGCCGGAGCCGCCCTCGGCGACCTGCTGCCCGACCACCCGACACTGGCCGCCAAGCTCACCCTGGCCTGCTCGGCGGGCGGCGTCGCCCTCGGCCCGGTCGTCGGCGCCCTGCTGTCCGGCGGCTCGGACCCGCTGATGACCCCGTTCCTGCTGCACGCCATCGCCCTGCTCGCGCTCTGCGTGCCGCTGGCCGTCGTCCATCCCCGGATGCCCGGCCGCAGCCGCCCGCCGGCGTCCCCGCCGCGCATCACCACCCCGGCCCACCTGCGCCCCCAGCGCCTGCGGCTGCCGCGCACCGGCCGCCGCGAGTTCCTGCTCGCCGCCTCGGCCGGCTTCGTTTCCTACGCGGTCTTCGGCGTCTACCTCAGCCTGGCCCCGGCCTTCGCCGCCAAGCTGCTGCACACCCCCTCCCACCTCGTCGGCGCGATCGTGGCCGCCCTGCTGCTCGGTTCCTCGGCCGCCGCCCAGCTGATCGTGCCCCCGACCTCCGACCGTCTGGTCATCGCCCTCGGCATGACCGGCCTGGCCACCGGCCTCGCCCTGGTCGTCGCCGCCGGCTACACCGGCACCCCGGCCCTGCTCTTCATCGGCAGCGTCCTCGGCGGCGCCTGCCAGGGCGTGGCGTTCCGCTCCCTGTTCACCACCGCCGTCGCCGCGATGAACCCGGAGCGCCGGGGCTCCGAGATGAGCTCCCTGTGGATCATCGTCTACCTCGGCAGCTCCCTCCCCATCGTCGCCGTCGGCGCCCTGGTCAGGAGCTACGGCCTCCTCCCCGCCGTCAGCGGCTTCGCCACCGTCGCCGCCCTCCTCTGCGCCGCTCTGGCGGTCGCCGTCGCCCGCAAACCGAAGCAGGCCTGACCGCCGTACGACGATCGCCGCTGCCCGGGACCTCTTCCGAAGTCCCGGCCAGCGGCGGTCGTCGTATCGGGTCCACGTGCTCCACGGCTTCCAGGCATCCGTGTCGATGGTGCGCGGGTGTTCACCCGGCGGCGGGCGAAGTGGGGCGAGGAGGCACGCAGACCTTGCCTCCGAAGGAGCGGTTCGCTCGGCGACCGGTTGACGTACCGGCTACCCTGCCACGGCCACCAGGCGCCGCAGCCGCGCCGGGGCCGGCAGCCCGAGCTCCGCGCGCAGCCGGCGCTCGTAGCGTTCGACGTCCAGCAAGGCCTCGCCGGGGTTGCCCTCCGCGAGGTGGGCCCGGATCAGGCAGGCGTGGCTGCTCTCGCGCAGCGGGTCGGCGCGGACGGCGGCGCCGGCGGCGGCCACCGCCTCGGGGAAGCGGCGGGCGCCGACGAAGGCACCGGCCAGGGCCTCCAGGGCGTGGACCCGCAAGCGCCGCCAGTTGTCCGCCTCCAGCAGCGTCCAGTCGTCGTACCAGCCCGGCAGCAGGTCCGCCGAGAGGTCCTCGACGGCCGCCAGCCCGAGGCCGACCCGGGCGGGGGCCGCGTCGGGCGCCAGGATCCGGTGGGCCAGCGTCCTCGCCTCGCGGAGGTCCACACCCACGCCGTCGGCCAGCCTCAGCTCGGTCTGGCCGACCTCCAGCGCCTCCCGGCCCGCCACGGGAAGCCGGGACAGCGCCGAACGCAGGCTCGCGGAGGCGCAGCGTTCTGCGGCGTCGGGCCAGAGGGTCCCGGCCACCAGGGTGCGCGGCACGTTCCCGTTGCAGCACAGCGCCACGAACGCGAGTAATCGCTCCGCCCCCGCGGAGACGGGCACCGGCGCGTCACCGGCCGAGAGGCCGAAGCCGCCGAGCAGGGCGAGCCGCACGCCCGCGCCGGGGGCCGGGGAGCACCGATCGCCGCAGGCCATCGAACCGTCCCGTCCCTTCGTGCGCGGATCAGCCCCTTCTCCATGCTGCGCCGCCCGCCCTGCGCTGTCGACCGCACCCGACTCATCGGCGCCGGCTCAGAGGTTGAAGCAGTAGCCGACCGGGATCCAGGCGGTGGTCCGGCCGGAGGTCAGGTCGGTCGCCCGCGCCACGGCGTTCTTCGTCGCGCAGCTGGACGGGTTGCCGGGCACCACGCCGAAACTGCCGCCCGCGAACCCGCCGTGCTGGGTGGCCGTCACGGTCTCCGTCCACTGCACCCTGCCGGTGGGGCTCAGCCTGATCTCGACCCGCACCCGCCCGGCGATGTTGAAGTGGTCGCCGCTGATCTGCAGGCGGCCGGCGCCGTTGTCGCCGTCCCAGACGCGCACCGCCAGCTTCCGGTCGTCGGCCTGGCTGTTGTCGGACGCCGCGTCGGTACGGTGCTGCGGGATCACGCAGACGTGGTCCCCGGTCCACGCCTCACGCCAGACGAAGCTCGAAACGCAGAACCCGTTCGGCAGGATCCGCACTCCCGCCTGGCTGTTGTCGGACGCCGCGTCGGTACGGTGATCCGGAGTCACGCAGACGTGGTCCCCGGGCCTGGCGTCCCTCCAGACGAAGCCCTGGCGGCAGGTGTCCGGCCCGAGGTCCTGGGCGTGCGCCGGGAACGCCCCCAGCGCGGCGCCGCCGAGCCCCAGAACCGCCGCCATCACGGTGTGCACCCCAGTGCGCAGGATCCGTCGGGTGGTCATCTCAAGCACCTCCTCGGAAGACGTGCACCCAGCCTGCGACGGCCCCCGTCACCGCGACGTGACACCGGGAGCGAAAACGCCGCCGCCCGGAACGGAAGACCCGTTCCGGGCGGCGGCGCCGCTACCGCACGACCTCAGACGTTGAAGCCCAGCGCGCGGAGCTGCTCGCGGCCGTCGTCGGTGATCTTGTCCGGGCCCCACGGCGGCATCCAGACCCAGTTGATGCGCAGGTCCTGGACCAGGCCGTCGGTGGCGGTCTTGGCCTGGTCCTCGATGACGTCGGTCAGCGGGCAGGCCGCCGAGGTGAGCGTCATGTCGATGGTGGCCACGTCGGACTCGTCGATGTGGATGCCGTAGATCAGGCCCAGGTTGACGACGTCGATGCCCAGTTCGGGGTCGACGACGTCCATCAGGGCCTCGGTCAGGTCCTCGACCGAGACGGTGCCGGCGGTGGTGCCGACGATGCCGCCGTTCGGCTGCTCCTCCGCAGCGGAGGGGGTTTCGTCACTCATTGGTTCTGTCCTCCTCTGCAGGTCAGTCGTTCACGGCGGGGTTCTGGGCGAGCGCCTGGGCGGTGGCGTCCTTCCAGGCCATCCAGCTGAGCAGGGCGCACTTGACCCGGGCCGGGTACTTGGAGACGCCGGCGAACGCGACCGCGTCCTCCAGCACCTCCTCGTCACCCTCGCCCTGGCCCTTGCTCTGCATCAGCTCCAGGAAGGCCTCCTGGACGGCCTGCGCCTCGCCGACGGTCTTGCCGACCACCAGGTCGTTCAGCACCGAGGCGCTGGCCTGGCTGATCGAACAGCCCTGGGACTCGTACGAGACGTCGGCGACCTTCGCGCCGTCGAGCTTCACCCGCAGGGTGATCTCGTCGCCGCACGTCGGGTTGACGTGGTGCACCTCGGCGTCGCCGTCCCGCAGCCCCTTGCCGTGCGGGTTGCGGTAGTGGTCCAGGATGATGTCCTGGTACATCGAGTCGAGCTTCATGGTCGTCCTGCCCCGTCCCGTCAGCCGAAGAAGTTCCGGACGTGGTGCAGGCCGTCGATCAGCGCGTCGACCTCGCCCGGCGTCGAGTACAGGTAGAACGACGCCCGCGTGGTCGCCGGAATTCCGTACCGCAGGCAGACCGGCCGCGCGCAGTGGTGCCCGACGCGCACGGCGATGCCCTGCTCGTCCAGCACCTGGCCGACGTCGTGCGGGTGGATGTCGCCGAGGGTGAAGGAGATCGCGGCGCCGCGGTCCACGGCGGTGCGCGGACCGATGATCCGCAGGTCCGGGACCTCCAGCAGGCGCTCCACCGCGTACTCGGTGATCGCGTGCTCGTGCGCGGCGATCTTCTCCATGCCGATGGCCGACAGGTAGTCGATGGCCGCGCCCAGCCCGACCGCCTGGGCGATCGGCGGGGTGCCCGCCTCGAACTTGTGCGGCGCCGGGGCGTAGGTGGACGAGCCCATGGTGACGGTCTCGATCATCTCGCCACCGCCGAGGAACGGCGGGAGATCCTCCAGCAGCTCCTGGCGGCCCCAGAGCACGCCGATGCCGGTCGGGGCCAGCATCTTGTGGCCGGTGAAGGCGACGAAGTCGGCCTCCAGCGCCTGCACGTCCAGCACCATGTGCGGCGCCGCCTGCGAGGCGTCGACGACGACCAGCGCGCCGACGGCCTGGGCCCGGCGGACGATCGTCTCGACCGGGTTGACCGTGCCGAGCAGGTTGGAGACCAGGGTGAAGGAGACCACCTTGGTCTTCTCGGTGATCAGCTCGTCGATGTTCGACAGGTCGAGCCGGCCCTCGTCGGTCAGCCCGAACCACTTGAGCTTCGCACCGGTGCGCTGCGACAGCAGCTGCCACGGGACGATGTTGGAGTGGTGCTCCATCTCCGTGATCACGATCTCGGAGTCGGCGTCCACCTTGTACGGCTCGTCGGCCCAACCGAGCATGTTGGCCACGAGGTTGAGCGACTCCGAGGCGTTCTTGGTGAAGATCACCTCGTTGCGGCTCGGCGCGTTGACGAAGGCCGCGACCTTGTCGCGGGCGCCCTCGTACAGCGCCGTGGCCTCCTCGGCGAGCACGTGCACGCCGCGGTGGACGTTGGCGTTGTGCTGCTCGTAGTAGGCGTTCAGCGCCTCCAGCACCTGGCGCGGCTTCTGCGAGGTGGCCGCGTTGTCCAGGTAGACCAGCGGCTTCTCCCCGTGCAGCAGACGCTGCAGGACCGGGAAGTCCTTGCGGATCGCGTCGGTGTCGAGCAGACCGGTGAAGGCATGTGTCACTCGGACGCGCCCCCCTTCACATACGCCTCGTAGCCCTCTTCCTCCAGCTTGTCGGCCAGTTCGGCGCCGCCGGACTCGACGATGCGACCGCCCGCGAACACGTGGACGTAGTCGGGCTTGATGTACCGCAGGATGCGGGTGTAGTGGGTCACCAGCAGGGTGCCGACCTCGCCGGTCGAGCGGACCCGGTTAATGCCCTCGGAGACGATCCGCAGCGCGTCGACGTCCAGGCCGGAGTCGGTCTCGTCCAGGATCGCGATCTTCGGCTTGAGCAGCTCCAGCTGGAGGATCTCGTGGCGCTTCTTCTCACCGCCGGAGAAGCCCTCGTTGACGTTGCGCTCGGCGAAGGCCGGGTCCATCTGCAGGGCGGCCATCGCCTCCTTGACCTCCTTGACCCACAGCCGCAGCTTGGGGGCCTCGCCGCGGACGGCGGTGGCGGCGGTGCGCAGGAAGTTGCTGACCGAGACGCCCGGGACCTCGACCGGGTACTGCATGGCCAGGAAGACACCGGCCTTGGCGCGCTCGTCGACGGACATCTCCAGGACGTCCTCGCCGTCCAGCAGCACCGAGCCGCCGGTGACGGTGTACTTGGGGTGGCCGGCCAGCGAGTAGGCCAGGGTGGACTTGCCGGAGCCGTTCGGACCCATGATGGCGTGGGTCTCGCCCTGCTTCACGGTCAGGTCGACGCCCTTCAGGATCTCGCGCGGGCCGTTCTCGGCCTCGACGGAGACGTGCAGGTCGCGGATTTCAAGGGTTGCCATGTGTACTCAGGACTCCTGGTTGACGGAGACGAGCACATCGTCCCCTTCGATCTTTACGGGGTAGACAGCGACCGGCTTGGTGGCGGGCAGGCCGGAGGGCTTGCCGGTGCGCAGGTCGAAGCTGGAGCCGTGCAGCCAGCACTCGATCATGCAGTCCTCGACCTCGCCCTCGGAGAGCGAGACGTTCGCGTGCGAGCAGATGTCGTTGATCGCGAACACCCCCTCGTCGGTGCGGACGATCGAGACCGGCACGCCGTTGAGGTCCACGCGCTTGGGCACGTCCTCCTGGAGGTCGCTCAGCGCGCAGGCACGGAGGAAGCTCATCGGGTTCAGACCGCCGCTTCCAGCTCGGCGTCGATCTTCTCCATGAGCTGCTCCTGGACCTCGGCCACGCCGATCTGCTGCAGCAGCTCGGCGAAGAAGCCGCGGACCACCAGGCGACGGGCCTCGTCGGCCGGGATGCCGCGGGCCATCAGGTAGAACAGCTGCTCGTCGTCGAAGCGGCCGGTCGCCGAGGCGTGGCCGGCGCCGACGATCTCGCCGGTCTCGATCTCCAGGTTCGGGATCGAGTCGACCCGGGCGCCGTCGGTGAGCACCAGGTTCCGGTTGAGCTCGTAGGTGTCGGTGCCGAGCGCGGCGGCACGGATCAGCACGTCGCCGACCCAGACCGCGTGGGCGTCCTGGCCCTGCAGCGCGCCCTTGTACGCCACGTTCGACCGGCAGTGCGGCGTGTCGTGGTCGATGACCAGGCGGTGCTCCAGGTGCTGGCCGGCGTCGGCGAAGTACAGGCCGAACAGCTCGGCCTCGCCGCCGGGGCCGGCGTAGTTGACCCGCGGGTGCAGGCGGACCAGGTCGCCGCCGAAGGTGACGACCACGGACTTGAACGAGGCGTCCCGGCCGACCAGCGCGTTGTGCTGGGCGACGTGGACGGCGTCCCGCTCCCAGTCCTGCACGGAGACGAAGGTGAGCTTGGCGCCGTCGCCGACCAGGAGCTCGACGTTGGCGGCCCGGGTCCCGGTGCCCGCGTGGTTGAGCACCACGACGGCCTCGGCGAACGGCTTGACGTCGATCACCACGTGGGCGAAGCGGACCCCGCCCTCGGCGCGCACGTCGATCTTGACCGGCTCGGTCAGCACCGCGTCCTTGGGGACGGTGACGACCAGCGCCTGCTCGAAGGCGCTGAAGGCCTGCGCGGCGACCCGGTCGACCGGGGTGCCGGCCTTGCCCAGGCGCGCGTCGTCACGGCCGACGGTCTCGGCGGTGACGCCGTCCGGCAGCGCGAACTCGACCTTGTCCTCGCCCCGCTCGGCGTCGGCGGCGGTCCCGTCGTGCAGCCCGCCGAGGCGGTGCAGCGGGGTGAACCGCCAGTCCTCCTCGCGGCCGTTCGGCACCGGGAAGTCGTTCACGTCGAAGGACGGCTTGACCGCGACGCGCGCGTCGATCGGCTGCTGGACCTCGGTCCGGCCGGTGCCGGGGCCGGCGAGCTGCGCGCCCGCGCCGGCGGTGCCGACCTCGATCGAACCGGCGGTGGTGGAGCCGGTGGTGTTCTGCTCAGCCATGGCTGTTCGTAGTGCTCTCTTCCTCGGAAATCAGTGGACGGCGGTGGCGGCCGGGGGTCAGCCGACCGCGCCCTCCATCTGCAGCTCGATCAGCCGGTTGAGCTCCAGCGCGTACTCCATCGGCAGCTCGCGCGCGATCGGCTCGACGAAGCCGCGCACGATCATCGCCATCGCCTCGGTCTCGGTCAGGCCGCGGCTCATCAGGTAGAACAGCTGGTCCTCGCTGACCTTGGAGACGGTCGCCTCGTGGCCCATGGACACGTCGTCCTCCCGGACGTCCACGTACGGGTAGGTGTCCGAGCGGGAGATGGTGTCGACCAGCAGCGCGTCGCACAGCACGTTGGACTTGGCGCCGTGGGAGCCCTCGCCGATCTCGATCAGACCGCGGTAGGACGTCCGGCCGCCGCCGCGCGCCACCGACTTGGAGACGATGTGCGAGGAGGTGTTCGGCGCCATGTGCACCATCTTGGCGCCGGCGTCCTGGTGCTGGCCCTCGCCCGCGAAGGCGATCGACAGGGTCTCGCCCTTGGCGTGCTCGCCCATCAGGTAGACGGCCGGGTACTTCATGGTGACCTTGGAACCGATGTTGCCGTCGATCCACTCCATGGTCGCGCCCTCGTACGCCACGGCGCGCTTGGTGACCAGGTTGTAGACGTTGTTCGACCAGTTCTGGATGGTCGTGTAGCGGCAGCGGCCGCCCTTCTTGACGATGATCTCGACGACCGCCGAGTGCAGCGAGTCGGAGGAGTAGATCGGCGCGGTGCAGCCCTCGACGTAGTGGACGTAGGCGTCCTCGTCGACGATGATCAGCGTCCGCTCGAACTGGCCCATGTTCTCGGTGTTGATCCGGAAGTAGGCCTGCAGCGGGATGTCGACGTGCACGCCCTTCGGCACGTAGATGAACGAGCCGCCGGACCACACGGCCGTGTTCAGCGCGGCGAACTTGTTGTCGCCGGCCGGGATGACGGTGCCGAAGTACTCCTTGAACAGCTCCGGGTGCTCGCGCAGCGCGGTGTCGGTGTCCAGGAAGATGACGCCCTGCTCCTCCAGGTCCTCGCGGATCTGGTGGTAGACGACCTCGGACTCGTACTGGGCGGCGACACCTGCGACCAGGCGCTGCTTCTCCGCCTCCGGGATGCCCAGCTTGTCGTAGGTGGCCTTGATGTCCGCCGGCAGGTCCTCCCAGGACTCGGCCTGCTTCTCGGTGGAGCGGACGAAGTACTTGATGTTGTCGAAGTCGATGCCGGAGAGGTCGGAACCCCAGGTGGGCATGGGCTTCTTGCCGAACAGCTTCAGGCCCTTGAGCCGGAGGTTCAGCATCCACTCGGACTCGTTCTTCTTCGCGGAGATGTCGCGCACGACCTCCTCGCTGAGCCCGCGCTTGGCCACGGCACCGGCGGTGTCCGGGTCGGCCCAGCCGTACTCGTAATTGCCCAGGCCTTCGAGCTCCGGGTGCGAAACGGTGTCAGTCATGCGAGCTTCCTAACGCGCGGACGCAGAATCTTCGGTGGACGTACCGGCAGTCGGCACTGCATCGGAGCCGTGGCCCGCGGAACGCCGGGCGGGCGACGATGCGGCACCGGGTGCCGGCACATAGGTGGTGCAGACCCCGTCGCCGTGGGCGATGGTGGCCAGCCGTTGCACATGGGTGCCCAGGAGCTGGGAGAAGACCTCGGTCTCCGCCTCGCAGAGCTGCGGGAACTGCTCGGCGATGTGCGCGACCGGGCAGTGGTGCTGGCAGAGCTGGGCGCCCGCCGGGGCCTTGGCCACGGCCGACGGGACACGCCGCACCGTGGCAGCGTACCCGTCCGCGCTCAGCGCCTCGGCGAGGGCCTCGGGGCGCTCCCCGGCCTCGGCCCGCCGCAGGGTCTCCTGGTACTTCTCGCCCTGCTTGCCGAACCGGGCACGGGCGAAGGCGGCGACCGCCTCCTCGCCCGCCTTGCCGCCGCCCACCGACTCCGAGATCCAGCGCAGCGCGTCGGCCGCGAGCTGGTCGTAGGCCTGGTAGAAGGCGTCCCGCCCGCCGTCGGTGAGGGCGAAGACCTTGGCCGGACGGCCGCGGCCCCGGCTGCCGTAGACGCGCTGCTCGCGGGACTCGACCAGGCCCGCGGCGGCCAGTCCGTCGAGGTGGCGGCGGACGGCGGCGGCGGTGAGGCCGAGCCGGTTCGCCAGGTCGGCGGCGGAGGAGGGGCCGTGGTCCAGGATCGAACGGGCGACCCGGTCGCGGGTGGCGCGGTGGCCCTCCAGCAGCACCTCGGCCGCCGTCACGGGCACGTCGCAGTGGGAGGCCGACTCGGCCTCCTGCTGCTGGGCGTGCTCGCGCATGTTTTTCACAACACCAGTGTTGCGTAATTGCTTCCGCCGAGACAACCCGTGATCCAGGCCTCACCGGTGTCATCTGTCACGCAGGTAAGCCTTACCTGATCAGCGGGAACGATCACCAAGGCCGGTGTCCGGTCCGTCCGTTCGGTCCTCTTAGACTCGCCGGTATGAACCCCGTACCCGCGGTAGAGATCGCCGGGCTGGTCAAGCGCTACGGCGACAAAGCCGCGGTGGACGGCCTCGACCTCACCATCGCACGCGGCGCGATCACCGCCGTCCTCGGCCCCAACGGCGCCGGCAAGACCACCACCATCGAGACCTGCGAGGGCTACCGCCGCCCCGACGCCGGCACCGTCCGCGTCCTCGGGCTCGACCCGGTCGCCCGGAGCGCCGAGCTGCGACCGCGGATCGGCGTCATGCTCCAGTCCGGCGGCGTGTACGCGGGCGCGCGCGCCGTCGAGATGCTGCGGCACACCGCCAAGCTGCACGCCCACCCGCTGGACGTCGACGCCCTGGTCGAGCGCCTCGGCCTCGGCTCCTGCGGCCGCACCACCTACCGCCGGCTCTCCGGCGGCCAGCAGCAGCGGCTCGCCCTGGCGATGGCCGTGGTCGGCCGCCCCGAACTGGTCTTCCTCGACGAACCCACCGCCGGCCTCGACCCGCAGGCCCGCCGCGCCACCTGGGAACTGGTCCGCGACCTGCGCGGGGACGGCGTCACCGTGGTCGTCACCACCCACCACATGGACGAGGCCGAGCAGCTCGCCGACCACGTCGCCATCGTCGACCGCGGCAGGGTCATCGCGGGCGGCACGACCGAGGAGCTGTGCCGCGGCGGCGCCGAGGACGCCCTGCGCTTCGACGGCCCGCCCGGACTCGACCTCGGCCCGCTGCTCAAGGAACTGCCCGCGGGCGCCACCGCCGCCGAGACCGCCCCCGGCAACTACCGCGTCGCGGCGCCCGTCGACCCCGGCAAGCTGCTGGCCACCGTCGCCGGCTGGTGCGCGGCCTCCGGCATCCTGCCCGAACGGCTCTCCGTCCAGCGCCGCAGCCTCGAAGACGTCTTCCTCGACCTGACCGGACGGGAGCTCCGCTCGTGACCACCGTGGACTACTCCCCGAAGCCGGGAGCGGCGCCGGTCGGCCGGATGCTGCTCGCCCAGACCGCCTTCGAGACCAGGATGCTGCTGCGCAACGGTGAGCAGCTGCTGCTCACCGTGGTCATCCCGACCGTGCTGCTGGTGCTGTTCTCCGCCGTGGACGTCGTCGCGGTGGAGGGCCCCGGCAAGCGGGTCGACTTCCTGGCGCCCGGCCTGCTCGCGCTGGCCGTGATGTCCACCGCCTTCACCGGTCAGGCCATCGCCACCGGCTTCGAGCGCCGCTACGGCGTGCTCAAGCGGCTCGGGGCCAGCCCGCTGCCGCGCTGGACGCTGCTGACCGCCAAGACCGGCTGCGTACTGGTCACCGAGGTGCTGCAGGTCGCCCTGCTGTCGGTGATCGCGCTGGCGCTCGGCTGGTCCCCGCACGGCAACCCCCTGGCCGTCGCCGCCCTGCTGGTCCTGGGCACCGCCGCCTTCTCCGGGCTCGGCCTGCTGATGGCCGGCACCCTCAAGGCCGAGGCCACCCTGGCCGCCGCCAACCTGGTGTTCATCCTGCTGCTGCTGGCCGGCGGGGTGATCGTGCCGCTGAGCAGGTTCCCCGGCGCCGTACGGTCGGTGCTGGAGCTGCTGCCGATCTCGGCGCTCTCGGACGGGCTGCGCTCGGTGCTCCAGCACGGTGCCGGGGTGCCCTGGTCGGACCTCGGCATCCTGGCCGGCTGGGCCGTCCTGGGGCTGGCCGCGGCCGCCCGGTTCTTCCGCTGGGAGTGAGCTCCTTCCCGCAGTGCGCGACGCCCCCCGGCCGGTTGAGGTCGGGGGGCGTCGCGCATCCGGTCGCGGATCAGCCCTCGCTGCCGCCACGGCGCTTGCGGGCGAGCAGCACGAGCGCGCCGCCGACCAGCAGCACGCCGCCGCCGACCGCCGCGATCATCGGGGTGGCGTCGCTGCTACCGGTCTGGGCGAGGGCCGGGGCGCTGGTCGCGGGGGCCGGAGCCGGGGCGGCCGGGGACTTGCTGGGGGGCGGGGTCGCCGACGGGGTCCTGCTCGGAGTGGGCGTCGCCGACGGGGTGTCGGTCGGCGTGGGGGTGGGGGTGGGGGTGGGGGTCGGGGTCTTGGTGGGGGTCGGGGTGGGCGTCGGGGTCGGTGTGTGGCACGGCGCGATGGTCTTGGTCTCGTCGACGTTCCAGCCCTTCTCGGCCGGGGTCTCGGTGGTCTTGACGACCAGGTGCGCCGTGACCGGGGCGTCGTGGTCCTTCACCGGGAAGGTGCCGTGGAACTCCGCCGGGAACTCCTTGGCGTCCAGGACCTTCTCGTCGCCGACGGTGAGGCTGACGGTGTTCTTCACGTCGGGCTTGGGGCTGTAGTTGATCAGGTCGATCACGACCTTGTCGCAGGTCACCGACCAAGTCGGCACGTGCGCCGAGGCGTTGGTGGCCAGCGCCAGGGGCAGGAGGAACCCGGCCGCCGCCGTGCCGGCGAGTGCCGTCGCACCGATCCGAATGTGCCGCTGCTGTCGCGCCATTACGCTGTTCCCCTCCGAACGGTCTTACGCAGCAGGCGCGTTGAGTGCTCCGCGGTGGCCCACTACGACATGTCCGGGGGACTCTACCGGCACTCCCGCACCGCGCCACACCCCGCCGTGCGACCGGATTTCGCCTGTCGGTCCGTTCCCGGATGTGCATGACCAGCCCATCACGGCCGCCACCTCGCAGAACGTGGAATCGGCGAAGTTGAATGAACTTTGTCACTTTGACCACAGAGCAGCGCCCTCGGCGATCGGATTCGATCGAACTCGATCACCGAGGGCGCAACATCGATCAGTCGGTGACCGTACGGAACACTCCGCCGGCTCAGGCCTTCTCGGTCGCCCTGCGTCGGGCCGCCACCACGATCCCGCCGCCGGCCGTCAGCACCACGGCGCCGCCGATCGCCAGCGGCAGCACCGGGCCGGAGCCGGTGTGCGCCAGGTTGCCGCCCGCGTTCGCCTGGGCGGACGGACCGGCCGAGGCACCCGGGACGGCGGACGGGCCGGCCGAGCCGCTCGGGCTCGGCTTACCGGTCGCCGGGGCGGTCGGGGAGCCGGACGGGCTGGTCGAGGCACTCGGCGTCACCGGAGCCGTCGGCGAGCCGCTCGGCACCACCGGCGGCACGGTCGCCGTAGCGGTCGGGGTCGGGGTCGGCACGGTGATGCCGAGCAGGCAGCCGGTGAACGGGCAGTGGTGGGTCTCGGCGCCGCCCTTGCCGGTCAGCGAGGCCGCGACCACCGAGCCGTTGACCGGACCGCCGCTGCCGAGGTCGAAGGCGGCGTTGGGCGCGAGCACGGTGCCGGCCCAGGCGGCCGCACTGTTCGATAAAGGGGTGGACCAATCCGCACTCTTCCGGCCGAACGGGTGAATGGTCAAGACCAATGACCGCCTTGCCCGAACAGTCCTGTTTGCTCCTCCGCCGCTGGACTCCGCGCCCCGCCCCAAGATCGCCTGTAAGGCCACCTACGATTGATGCCGTGCGTACCCCCTTCTCCCTGCTCGCCGAGCGCTGGCAGCCCTCCGCCGCAATGGTCCGGCGCGCCGCGTTCGCCGCGCTGGTGATGAGCGTGGTGATCGTCGTCACCGGCGGCGCCGTCCGGCTCACCGCCTCCGGCCTCGGCTGTACGACCTGGCCCCGCTGCACCGCCGAAAGCCTGACGCCCACGGCGGAAATGGGCTTCCACGGCATCGTCGAGTTCACCAACCGGATGCTCACCTACGTGCTGAGCGCCGCGGTCGGCTGGGCGATCCTGGCCGCCCGCTGCCACCGCCCCTGGCGGCGGAGCCTCACGAAGCTCGGCTGGGCCCAGTTCTGGCTCGTGATGAGCAACGCCGTCCTCGGCGGCATCACCGTGTTGACGGGCCTGAACCCCTACACCGTCGCGCTGCACATGATCGCCGCGATGGCCCTGGCCTGGGTCGCGCTGCTGATGTGGGAGCGGTCGAAGGAAGGCGACGGCGCCCCCCGGCTTTCGGTGGCCCGCCCCATCCATCAGCTCTCCTACGTGCTGGTCACCGTCGTCGGCCTCCTGGTCGCAGCGGGCACCCTGGTCACCGGCGCCGGCCACCACCCGGGCACGCCCCAGGACAACAAGATCGTCCCGCGCATCCCGATCGACTACGACAGGCTGGCCCAGTTCCACGCCGACTTCGCGTTCGTCTCCGTTGGCCTGACCATCGCGATGATCTTCG
Source organism: Kitasatospora sp. NPDC059648 (assembly GCF_042734825.1). Lineage (NCBI taxonomy): Bacteria > Bacillati > Actinomycetota > Actinomycetes > Kitasatosporales > Streptomycetaceae > Kitasatospora > Kitasatospora sp. NPDC059648. Next base: position 149,565 of record NZ_JBHWDU010000004.1, read on the forward strand.
TCTTCGCGGCGATCAAGGCCCCGCAGGCAGCCAAGTCCCGCACCAAGGAACTCCTCGCGGTGCTCTTGCTCCAGGGCGTCCTGGGCTTCATCCAGTACTTCACCGACGCCCCCGAGCTCATGGTCGGCCTCCACATGCTCGGCGCGACGCTGACGTGGATCGCCGCCCTCCGCATCCCCCTCGCCCTGCGCGTACGCGAGGACGTGGCCCCGGAAAAGCTCCCCGCCCAGACCCCGCAGACTGCCGCAGTCTGAGCCTCGTCGAATGCCCCCCAACCCCCCCGTGGGGGGCAGAGACGGTAAACCGCCCCTAAACCCGGGGCCCCGGCAGGGGGCAACGGGGCGGGGGGGCCGTGAGGGGGGCGGCGGCCCAAG
>NZ_JBHWDU010000004.1:149948-206530 GCF_042734825.1 Kitasatospora sp. NPDC059648
TATAACCCCACACCCCGCCAACTGGGTGTTTGTTTTGTCGGGGGGGGTTTGTTTTGTATATACGAGACTGGTCTGAGCCTCGTCGACGGCCCCCACCCCCACGTTTGGGGGCCTTCGACGTATCCCAGCCGATCAGCCTTGGCCCAGGTCCGTGGACAGCGGGCCGTGGGGCCGATGCGGGCTCGGCAGCCCAAGTTCCTTCAGGTAGCCGATCCGCGCGTTTATGGCAGCGGAGAAGTGCCGCCAGTCCAGACTGTCAATGGGCTCGCTCGGCTTCGGGTCGGTCGCGGACGACGTGACGTAGCAGACCGCGTCATAGAGCTGTTCGGCCATCAACCGTTGGCAGAAGATGCCGAACCGCTCCTGGTAGGACTTGCCGCGCCAGATGTCCTCGACTGGGAAAGCCCCCTCAGCGGGCTTCACGGGCCGCCTCGATCCTTCCTCGTCCTGCATGATGAAGAAGTACCCGAGCCAGGGCTTCTCTCCGGGATAGAGGTCGGCCAACGCTGCCCTTCGAAGATCGACGGCGCTGCCGAGGGCCTCTTCGACCCGGTTGTTGTAGTTGTTGCCGAAGGACGGCCCGCCCAGCGCCTTCATCTCGAAGGCAGCCACCAACGTGTTCTCGTAAGCAACGACGACGTCCCACTGCTTCTGCGGCCTGTAGTAGCCGGGAAGCTCCAGACGCTGGGACGTGGTGATCCGGATGCTCTCCCCCGGATAGCCCGCTTCGAGGAAGAACTTCGCCAGGAGGGCCGCGATGGAATCGAAGTGCTTGCCACCTCTGACAGAACCCGCGGTACCGGCGCCGACTGCGGCCTTGATCGCCGACTGATCCTTCTGGGCCTGCTTGACGCCCCAGTACGCGGCAACGGCGTCCTCGAAATCCTGGCGGCTGACCGTCAAGACCGGTTCCTCCTAAGCGGGTAGCTCGGTAAGCCCGTAGACACGCAGTGCCGCCTCGGTGGCCGCCTTCACGTCCCGCTTGTCGAAGGCGTCGACCAGGGCAGCGCGGTCCTCCTCGGCGATGGCCGCCGGGTCCGGAACGCGGATCTTGCGGAGGTACTGCGCCTGGAAGCGGAGCGTTCCCCCGCGCATCTTGACCGCGTACGCCTCCACGAACGCCTCGGCCACCTTGGAGAGGAGCAGGCCACCGAGAACGCGCATGTCCCAGACGTCCGAGACGATGAAGTACAGGTTGTGGTGAGGGTACAACTTCCCTTCGTCGAGCACCGGATGGATGGTCAGCTTCATGTCCGGGAAGAGGAGTTTGGGCCGACTCGTCAGTCCGTGGTCGACCTTGTCGATCGTCTTGTACCAGCGGTCCGGCTGCTTGACCGCCACGTACCTCTTGCGCAGGGCACCGCTGTGCCGGCGGAAGTAGGCACCGAGTTTCGGATAGGCGGAAAGGTCGACGAGTTCGCCCCGGGAGTTCCACGGATTGACCAGGCAGGACCCGCTCCAGTCGATGGAACCGCTGGTGGTGTCACGGACCATGGCCAGCGGCAGCAGCCGGTCCGACTCGACCAGTTCGCGATCATCGGTGATGAAGACCTTGTCCGCGCCGGTCGCGACACCGATGCCTACGCGTGTGCCCGTGGTCTCGTCCTCCAGCAGCCGGAACCGGTCGCTGAGGTCTTCGAGGACGGCGAGCCTGGCAGGCGAGGCCGCCGGCCAGGAATCCTCACCGGGGAACCAGTGCGGCAGGACGGCCGCCTGCAACGCGGCCGTGGCGATCGGCTCCCGATCCTCGGCCCTGTACCAGGCGAGGAAGTCACGGGCCTCCGGCTCCCCGAACGCACGGGTCGTGTCAGCGGCAACCGCACCGCCCTGCGGACAGCGGGAAATGATCGTGACAGCGGGGTACGCCGAGACCTGCTCCTGGAAGGCGTCCACGTCGTGCATCACCAGTGCCAGGTCCATGCTGAACTCCCTGGTCACCAGCTGGCGGAGCTTTCGGCCGTACTGGTTCCTCATCCAGCGGTCCGCGCAGATGAAACCGAGACGACCGCCCGGCTTCAGACTCCGGAGTGCCACCTCGTAGAAGCCGATGTAGATGTCGGCGCGGCCGCCCATCGTGGAGCAGATGGTCCGGTAGGCGTCCATCCGGTCGGCGGGGACATCCTCCAGCCTGATGTAGGGGGGGTTTCCGACGACGAAGTCCGCGCGGTGCTCGGCGTCAGCCTGGAGAAGGTAGTCGCCCTGCTTCACCCAGTGCGCGGCAACCTTGCGAGCGCCACTCCGCTCCCAGCCGTCATCCTGGAGCCGTTTCTCGACGACTCCACGGCTCTCGGCCACGTTGCGCCCGAGCAGGTCGAACGCCTGGACGGCGTTCACCGCGTCGGTGATCGGACGGCCGTGGGCCCGGCATGAGGCGCTGATCCGTGAAGCGATCACGCCGAGGAACGCCCCGGCACCACAAGCAGGCTCGACGACCTTGAGCTGCGCGAGGTCCTTGTCCGGCGTGTAGCCGAGCAGATCGAGGATGAGCTCGACGACCCAACGGCGGGTGAAGACCTCGCCGTGCTCGACTGCTTCCGCGGGGACCTCAGACAGCGCCTGCTTGTCGATGTCGAAGTGCGCCAGAGTTGCCACGGTTCGACCCTACAGTGGGCGCCTCGGCGATCATCCCGAGCCCGCCACGATCAATGACACTGGGCATCGATGCATTCACCCTCTGGGCCACCCCTTCGCCTGCGCCAGCTCCGTCACCATGCCTCCACCCCGTCTCGCAGGTACCGCATACTGCCATCGGAGATCGCCCTGACAGCGGCATTCAACCGGTTCCGCTGGCGGGTCCGCAGTCGGTCGGCGACCTCCGATGCCGGCAGGAAGACAGCCTCGGAGAGTTCTTCGTCGTGTGGGCGAACCGTCTCGGCCCGAGCGGGTGGGAGCGTGCCCGCATCGAAGATGAAGGCGATCTGGTCGTCCCACGGGCCGTGCGGCGCGACCCAGTCCACGACCAGCAGACGGCGGATGGTGATCTCCAGGCCCAATTCCTCGCGCAGTTCCCGCACTGCGGCCTCATCCGGTGGCTCGTTCGCCTCCGCCATCCCGCCAGGAAGGTCCCAACCTTCCTTGTAGGTCGGGTTGACGGTCAGAATGCGTCCGGCCAGGTCGCGCAGGATCACGTCCGCCGAGACGCGCTTGCGGGCTTGCCGTGCATTGCCCTCAGCCAGATAGGCGTTCCAGGCTTCGGTGTCGGTAGGTGCAGGCCTCACGTTGAACCTCCCCGAGGCAACGGGATGATGTCAGCGAGCAGGAGCTGCCGGGCTCTGCGCGCCTCGTCAAATCGTGCCAGGTATTCACAGACTGGGCCGTAGTCGCGGTGTCTCCCGAGGAGTTCACGGAGTTCATCCATCTGATGAACGACCCGGACAGACCCGAGCGTCGGGCTGGTGTCGAGGAGCTCGGTCCCGACACTGATTGCGGCGTCCAAGTCACCGCAATCGGCATGGATACGGACGAGGGTGATGCGGCTGAAGGTGAGGGAACGCGTGCGCCCCTCCTCCCGAAGGACCACAGCCTGCTTCCCATACCGAAGGGCCTCCTCAGCGCGACCGAGGTCGGTGAACGCCAACGCTGACTCACTGGCAAGAGTGGCGTGGTCGAACGGGCTCAGCCACGGATGCTCGTCATCGGCTCCGAGCGCAAGAGCCGCGTGAGCATGATCGAGCGCCTGCGTTGCCGGGCCGTAGTGCCGGGAGGCTGCCAACGCTCGGGCCAGCATGGTGTTCAGCCGAGCCAGGAGGCTTGGCAAGTGCGGACCCCGGCCGGCCAATTCAATACCGACGGTGGCCCAGTGCACGGCCTTCGCCGGGTCGCCAGTCTGAAGGCACAGATGGCTGGTGCTGGCGGCCACGTGCGCCGTCAGCGGCAGATCACCGGAGGCACGCGCGAGAGGAAGCGCACGAGCGAAGTGCCGAGCCGCAAGATCGTCACGGCCGGAGTCGTGGGCCATCCAACCGGCCATCTCGGTGAGCGCGGCAGCGGCTGCGAAGACTCGCGAGCTACTCGCGATATCAACCAGGCGCGCCACCTGGTCCGAGAGATGGTGAACCACAGCCGAGTAGAGCCGTCCACCCCCTGCCTGCCGATCCGCACGACGGAAGGCCTCTACAGTGGCCAGGTCGCCGCCGCCCTCAGCCTCCGGGGAAGTCAGTGCAGGAGTTGGGATCTCGGAAGCCAGATCTGGTTCCCAGGGTCTGCGGGCAAGACCAAGCAACTCTCCGGGGATGTGGAACGCGTCGGCGATCTGCTCGAACAACGCCAACTTCTCGACCCTGGTTTTGCCATTCATGTAGTCGTACAGCCGTCCTTGGCTGATCTCCACCGCTGCGGCAATGCGTCGGGTACTGACACCGCGCGCGTTGAGGAGCCGGAACACGGCGCCCATGTCGCGGGCCTCACATGCTTTCAGTAGACGCTGGTCCTGGAGCAGACCTGCGGCCACCTCATGCAGGCTCGACTGAACACCCACAGCTTCACTCCCATCACAGTGTGTGTCGATCGTAGGTTCCCGGCACCTTTCCTGACTCCGTTTTGGAGTCACCTACTCGGAGTCTCCTGGGATGTCCAGCTCGACCTTGAATGAGGATCAGCCGCCCTGATCCATCCACGGGAGCCAGTCCGATGCCTCAACCCACCGCAGTGCCAAGCCGCGTGATCGACACCGGGGAAGCGTCAGTGCCCGCTGCTGATCGACTCGACACAACGACGACCGTCCGCCTGCCGTACCGGTCTGAGTCGGTGGCAGCTGCGCGCCGGTTCGTCGGCGCGCAGCTGCGGGAGTGGGGGATGGAAGACCTGGTGTACGACGCCACCGTGATCGTCAGCGAGTTGGTCACCAACTCCATCAAGACCGGCTGCCAGACCCGCATGCTCGTCGGCGTCCGCCGTCCGACCGACCGCACCGTCCGCATCCTCGTCGGTGACGGTTCCCGGTCGATGCCCGTGATGGTCCAGGCCCGGCCCGACGCCACGTCGGGCCGGGGTCTCGCAATGGTCCACCGGCTCACTGACGGCCGCTGGGGTGTCTCGCTCCTCCCGTTCGGCAAGGTCGTCCACGCCGACCTCGCGACTCCCGTGCCGGTCCCCCGGTGAACCGGCAACCTCCGCAGGACACTTACGCCCCCGACGACGCACCGCCGCCGTCACCGTCCATCCCCGATCCCACGCGGATCTGGGCCGCCTACGGCGTATCCGCCGCGGCCGGGCTGCATGTCGTCATCGCGGCCCTCGTACTGATCAACCGATCCCGCTGAACTCCCGGCCGCGCCGCCGATCCGGCGGCGCGGCCGGGACGACCATCACTCATCAACACGCAAGGAGGAACCATGGGTTGGGGAACCGACAAGTCCAGCGGAGGCAAGCACGGCGGTAAGAAGGACCCCGGCACGAGCAAGCCGTCCCCCGACGGATCCCGGCCGGCGCCCGAGCCGAAGCACAAGAAGGACGAGAACAACAAGTGACGGACCCCGTGCATCGACCGGAGCAGGCCGCCGTGCGCGGCCTGCTCCGGGCCGTCGGCGAAGCGCTCGACGGCCCGGTCCCCCGCGAGTGGCAAGCAGCGATCAAGGCAACTCCCCGCCACCGCTTCCTCCCCGAGCGGATCTGGCTGGAGGACCACCAGGGCGGCTATGAGCCGTGCGACCTGTCCACCGACCACGACCGCTGGTTCGAGGCGGCGTACCAGGACACGCCGATCGTCACCCAGATCAACGACGGCCAGGCGTCGGCCGATCCGGCCGATGCCTGGCCCGCCTCCTCCGCCTCCGCTCCCTCGATCGTCGTCCGCATGCTCCGCGACCTCGACGTCCGGCCCGGGATGAACGTCCTGGAGATCGGCACCGGCACCGGCTGGAACGCGGCCCTCCTCGCCCACCGGCTCGGCTCCGGACACGTCACCTCGATCGAGATCGACTCCGAGGTCTCCGAGCAGGCCTGGGCCGCCCTGAACGCGGCGGCCCTGGACGTGGACCTGATCTGCGGAGACTGCTCCCTGGGCTGGCCCCGCCGTCAGCCCTACGACCGGATCATCTCCACCTGCTCGGTCCGCCACATCCCCTGGGCCTGGATCGAACAGACCCGGCCCGGCGGCATCGTCCTCACTCCCTGGGACAACCCCATGCTCTGCTGGGGCCTGCTCAAGCTCACCGTCGAACGCGACCACGCCCAAGGCCGCTTCAGCCCCCACTCCGCGTTCATGCTGATGCGCAACCACCGGCAGGACCTGCGGATCTTCCGCGACGTCGTCCAGGACGACCACGTCCCGGACGAGTCCGAAACGGTGCTCCCGCCCTGGGAAGTCACTGGCGAAAACTGGGAGGCCCGCTTCGCCCTCGGCCTACGGCTGGGCGATGTGTGGACCGCCTGGGAGGACGAGCCGGGCGTCGACGGTGTCGCAGCCCGGCTGTGGGTCGCCACCACCGATGCCCGTTCCTGGGCGGCCGTCGACCACGACGGCCGTCAGAACAAGCGCTTCACCGTGTGGCAGTACGGCCCACGCCGCCTCTGGGACGAGGTCACGGCCGCCCGCCACTGGTGGGAGCAGCACGACCGCCCGGCCCCCGACCGCTTCGGCCTCACCGTCACCGCAAACAGACAGTGGGCCTGGCTCGACCGCCCCGCCCAGCCCGTTCGTCACCCGCTCCCATAAGGGCCCGGCAACCGGGCCGTCGCCGGAGGACCTACTTCGGCCTGCGGCGGGCGCGGACCAGCGCGGCGGCGATCGCGAGGGGGAAGGACAGCAGGAAGAACGTCACCGCCGGCCACAGCGGGTCGCCGTTAGCGATCGCGTTCACGAGCGCGCGGATACCGGCACCGATGATATGCATGCGCGTACCGTAGCGTCACCCCTCGCCGGGCCGTCCGGTGCCCCTGACCAGCGAGAACGGCCCGACTCCCCCGCATAGGGGGAGCCGGGCCGTCGGCGTTCGAACCAGGCGCGCTCAGCCTCCGAGCTGGATGCCGGCCATCCGCTTCCACTCGTACGCGCCGGTCTTCACCTTCAGCCCCAGCTCGCCCTCGAAGTCGTCGTGCAGGGTGAGCCCCGCCAGCTCCGCGGCCCGGCGGCCGACGGCGTACGTGGGGGCGACCTGGTCGCCCCAGGCGCCGTCCGCACCGACCACGACGATGCGGGTGGCCACGGCGCCGACGTACTCGACGACCGCGTCGGCGCTGCCGCCGTGCTGCTGGGCGAAGCTGGTCAGGTGCTTGGCGATGCGCTTGGCGCGGCGCTCGGTACGGGCGTCCGGCGCGGCGGCGGTGGCGGTCTCTGCGCTGCTCATGCCCGCATGCTACCCACCGGTACGCGACCTGGCGACGGGAGCGCCCTGTGCACCGGGACACATACTCGGAGCATGACGTTCAAAGGCTGGCCGACCGAGGCGCTGGACTTCTACGAGCACCTCGAAGCCGACAACTCGAAGTCCTTCTGGCAGGCCCACAAGGAGCAGTACGACGACGCCGTGCGGGCCCCGATGGAGGCGCTGCTCGCCGAGCTGGAGCCGGAGTTCGGGCCGGGGAAGATCTTCCGCCCCAACCGGGACGTCCGCTTCAGCGCCGACAAGTCCCCGTACAAGACCCACATCGGCGCGCACCTGGAGTCCGGCGGCTACATCCAGCTCTCCGCCGACGGCCTGGCCTGCGGCAACGGCATGTACCGGCTCGCTGCCGACCAGTTGGAGCGCTACCGCGCCGCCGTCGCCGAGGACGTCAGCGGCGCCGAGCTGGAGCGGGTGATCGCCCGGGTGGAGCAGGCGGGCCCGCGGGTCCACGGCCGCGACTCCCTGAAGTCCGCTCCGCGCGGCTACGCCAGGGACCACCCCAGGATCGAGCTGCTGCGGCACAAGGGCCTGGTGGCCTGGCAGGACTGGGAGCCCGCGAAGTGGCTGGGCACCCGCGCCGCCCACACCCGGATCGTCGACTTCCTGCGCGCCTCCCAGCCGCTGCGGGACTGGCTGGACGGCCACGTCGGCCCGTCGGAGCTGCCGTCCCGCTGAGAAAAGGAAGAGCCCCGGTCCACCAGGACCGGGGCTCTTCGCCGTCCAACGAGCTTTACTTCACGAACGGATCGATCGCGCACACCACGAACAGCAGCGACAGGTAGGTGATCGACCAGTGGAACAGCCGCATCTCCTTCAGCTTGGCGCCCACGATCCCGGCCTTGGCCCGCCCGTACAGCGCGTGCGCCTCCCGCAGCCAGAACCCGCCGAGCAGCACCGCGGCGACGGGGTACAGCCAACTCATGTGCCCCAGCGGCCAGACGGCCAGCGAGACCGCCACCATCACCCAGGAGTAAGCGACGACCTGCTTGCCGACCGCCACGTTGCCCTTGATGACCGGGAGCATCGGCACGCCGGCCCGCTCGTAGTCGTCGCGCACCTTCATGGACAGCACCCAGGTGTGCGGCGGCGTCCAGAAGAAGACCACCAGGAACAGCGCGACCGCCGCCCAGGACACCGAGTTGGTCACCGAGGACCAGCCGATCAGCACCGGCATGCAGCCGGCGATGCCGCCCCAGACGATGTTCTGCGAGGTGCGCCGCTTGAGCCCCAGGGTGTAGACGAACACGTAGAACAGCAGCGCGCCGAGGGCCAGTCCGGCGGAGAGCCAGTTGACGCCGACGCCGAGCAGCAGGGTGGAGACGATGCCGAGCACCACGCCGAACACCAGCGCCTCGCGCGGCGACACCATCCCCGTGACGATCGGCCGGCGCTCGGTGCGGGACATCAGGGCGTCGATGTCGCGGTCGATGTACATGTTGAGGGCGTTGGCGCCGCCCGCCGAGAGGTAACCGCCGACCACGACCTTCAGCACCAGCAGCATGTTCGGCACGCCCTGCTGGGCCAGGAACATCACCGGCACGGTGCTCATCAGCAGCAGCTCGATGATCCGTGGCTTGGTCAGTGCGACGAACGCGCCGACACGGGCCCCGATGGGCCGGTGCGCAGGAGTCGCCCCGGTGACCCCGGCGGGACGGGTTTCGACGGCGGTCACTAACACCCCAACTGAAGATGAATCTTCGCAGGCGTCCACAGGAACGAAGGGTCCCGAATTCGTCCGCTCTGCGCGTACCACGCCACCTTAGACGCTCCATATATCCCATCCGGCTCCGGGGTCCCCCGGCGAGGCGGATCGCACACCCCCGGGTGAACCGACTGGGTGAAGCCACGAAGCGGCTCCGGCGCGCCCCCGCAACCCGTCCCGACCACCCGGGCGGCGCGCCCGTACAAAACGGGAGAGCCTGGGGCAAAACAAGTCGGACCGCCCTAGTGGGAATCACCATGCGGAAATCCCGGTTGTCCCGGCACGGAGGGTGAGCCCCGGCCCGGACGGTAGGCTCGCACGCAGAAGCGGGATCTACCCTCCGTGACCGGCACCATCCACAGTCGGGACCACAGCGCCGTGGCCGACCCGGTCCCCATTCACGGGGTCACTCTTCACAATGGAAGGAGCCCTGAGACAGGGTGAGCACTGCGCCGACGAACGCATTCGAGTGGAGCGACCTGGATGAGCGCACGGTTGACACGGCGCGCGTCCTCGCGATGGACGCTGTCCAGAAGGTCGGTAACGGGCACCCCGGGACGGCCATGTCCCTGGCGCCCGCTGCCTACCTGATCTTCCAGCGCTTCCTGCGCCACGACCCGACCGACCCGGCCTGGGTCGGCCGCGACCGCTTCGTCCTCTCCCCCGGGCACACCAGCCTGACCCTCTACACCCAGCTGTACTTCTCCGGCTACGGCCTGGAGCTGGACGACCTCAAGGCCTTCCGGGTCGCCGGCAGCCGCACCCCGGGCCACCCCGAGCACGGCCACACCGCGGGCGTGGAGACCACCACCGGCCCGCTCGGCCAGGGCATCGCCAACGCGGTCGGCATGGCGATGGCCGCCCGCTACGAGCGCGGCCTGTTCGACCCGGAGGCGGCCGCCGGGGAGTCCCCCTTCGACCACACCATCTGGGCCATCGTCTCCGACGGCGACCTGGAGGAGGGCATCTCCGCCGAGGCCTCCTCGCTGGCCGGCCACCAGAAGCTGGGCAACCTGGTCGCCCTCTACGACGACAACCACATCTCGATCGAGGGCGACACCGAGACCGCCTTCTCCGAGGACGTCCTCAAGCGCTACGAGGCGTACGGCTGGCACGTCCAGCGCGTCACCCCGAAGGCCAACGGCGACGTCGACGTCGAGGCCCTCGCCGGTGCGCTGGCCGCCGCCAAGGCCGAGACCTCCCGCCCGTCGATCATCGCGATGCGCACGATCATCGCCTGGCCGGCCCCGGACGCCCAGAACACCGCCAAGGCGCACGGCTCCGCGCTCGGCGCCGCCGAGATCGCCGCCACCAAGAAGGTCCTGGGCTTCGACCCGGAGAAGACCTTCGAGGTCAGCGACCAGGTCATCGAGCACGCCCGCCGGGTCATCAAGCGCGGCAAGGCCGCCCGCGACCAGTGGCAGCAGGGCTTCGACGCCTGGCGCGCCGCCAACCCGCACCGGGCCGCCGAGTTCGACCGCATCCAGGCCGGCGAGCTGCCCGAGGGCTGGAAGAAGGCCGTCCCGACCTTCCCGGCCGGCAAGGACGTCGCCACCCGCAAGGCCTCCGGCGAGACCCTCAAGGCGCTCGGCGCGGTGATCCCGGAGCTGTGGGGCGGCTCGGCCGACCTCGCGGAGTCCAACCTCACCACCATCGACGAGGACAGCTCCTTCCTCCCCGAGGGCAACCCGCTGAAGTCCGCCAGCCCGTTCGGCCGGACGATCCACTTCGGCATCCGCGAGCACGCCATGGGCTCGACCATGAACGGCATCGCCCTGCACGGGAAGACCCGCGTCTACGGCGGCACCTTCCTGGTCTTCGCCGACTACATGCGCCCCGCCGTCCGCCTGGCCGCGCTGATGAAACTGCCGGTCACCTACGTCTGGACGCACGACTCGATCGGCCTCGGCGAGGACGGCCCGACCCACCAGCCGGTCGAGCACATGGCCTCGCTGCGCGCCATCCCGGGCCTGTCCATGGTCCGCCCGGCCGACGCCAACGAGACGGCCGTCGCCTGGCGCACGATCATCGAGCGCCAGACCAGCCACCCCGGCCCGGTCGGCCTGGCGCTGACCCGCCAGAACGTCCCGACCTTCGACCGCGAGGCCTTCGCCTCCGCCGAGGGCACCGCCAAGGGCGCCTACGTGCTGGCCGAGGCCTCCACCGGCGACCCGCAGGTGATCCTGCTGGGCACCGGTTCCGAGGTCCAGCTGGCCGTCCAGGCCCGCGAGGCCCTGGAGGCCGAGGGCGTCGCGACCCGGGTGGTCTCCGTCCCGTCCTTCGAGTGGTTCCAGGAGCAGGACCAGGCCTACCGCGACAGCGTGCTGCCGCCGTCGGTCAAGGCCCGCGTCTCCGTCGAGGCCGGCATCGCCCAGGGCTGGCGCGAGCTGGTCGGCGACCACGGCCGGATCGTCTCGCTGGAGCACTTCGGCGCCTCCGCCGACTACAAGGTGCTGTTCGAGGAGTTCGGCCTGACCACCGAGCGCGTGATCGCCGAGGCGCACAACGCCCTGCGCGCCCTGGAAGCCGTCAACCGCTAATTGCGCTCCGGCCGCGTACCTCGCCCGCACGCGGGTACGCGGCCCCTCTGACTACCCCACGAAGCAGAAGAAGGACTGAAGCACCATGACTGACGCACTGAAGCGCCTCAGCGACGAAGGCGTTGCGATCTGGCTGGACGACCTCAGCCGCAAGCGGCTGAACTCCGGCAACCTGGCCGAGCTGGTGCAGAACAAGCACGTGGTGGGTGTCACCACCAACCCGACCATCTTCCAGAAGGCCATCGCCGGCAGCGGCGACACCTCCTACGACGGCCAGCTGCGCGACCTCGCCGTCCGCAAGGTCACCACCGAGGAGGCGATCCGCATGATCACCACCTCGGACGTGCGCGACGCCGCCGACGTGCTGCGTCCGGTCTACGACGCCTCCAACGGCCGCGACGGCCGGGTCTCCATCGAGGTCGACCCGCGCCTGGCGCACGAGACCGCCCCGACCGTGGCCGAGGCCAAGCAGCTGTGGTGGCTGGTCGACCGCCCGAACGTCTTCATCAAGATCCCCGCCACCAAGGCCGGCCTGCCCGCCATCAGCGAGGTCATCGGCCTGGGCATCAGTGTCAACGTCACGCTGATCTTCTCCCTGGAGCGCTACAAGGCCGTCATCGACGCCTACCTGACCGGCCTGGAGGCCGCCAAGGCCAAGGGCCTGGACCTCTCCCAGATCGAGTCGGTCGCCTCCTTCTTCGTGTCCCGCGTGGACACCGAGATCGACAAGCGCCTGGACAAGATCGGCGGCGACGCCAAGGAGCTGCGCTCCAAGGCCGCCCTGGCCAACGCCCGCCTCGCCTACCAGGCGTACGAGGAGGTCTTCGGCTCGGTCGACGGCAAGACCGACGGCAACGCCCGCTGGAAGGCCCTGGAGGCCGCCGGCGCCAAGCCGCAGCGCCCGCTGTGGGCCTCGACCGGCGTCAAGGACCCGGCCCTGCCGGACACCCTGTACGTCACCGAGCTGGTCGCCCCGGGCACCGTCAACACCATGCCCGAGGCCACCCTGGACGCCACCGCCGACCACGGCGTGGTCAGCGGCAACACCATCGTCCCTAACTACGCCGACGCCAAGGCCCTCCTGGACGCCGTCGCGGCCGCCGGTGTGGACTACGACGACGTGGTCCAGGTCCTGGAGGACGAGGGCGTGCAGAAGTTCGAGCAGTCCTGGCAGGAGCTGCTCGACACCGTCACCGCCTCGCTGGCCTCCTTCGCCACCGAGAAGTGACCGCCGCTCACACACTCAGCGCACGAAAGCGGAGCACACCAAGTGAGCACTGATTTCCCCGAGTTGACATCGGAATCCGACGCGGAGGACCTCCCGCCCTCCCCCGTCAACCCGCTTCGTGACCCCTCCGACCGGCGGCTCCCGCGCATCGCGGGGCCGTCCGGCCTGGTCATCTTCGGGGTCACCGGCGACCTGTCGCGCAAGAAGCTGATGCCGGCCATCTACGACCTGGCCAACCGCGGCCTGCTGCCGCCGGGCTTCTCCCTGGTCGGTTTCGCCCGCCGCGAGTGGGACAACGAGGACTTCGCCCAGGAGGTCCACGACGCGGTCAAGGAGCACGCCCGCACCCCGTTCCGGGAAGAGGTCTGGCAGCAGCTCGCCAAGGGCATGCGCTTCGTCCACGGCACCTTCGACGACGACGACGCCTTCGACAAGCTCCGCGAGACCATCGAGGAGCTGGACAAGGCCCAGGGCACCGGCGGCAACTTCGCCTTCTACCTGTCCGTCCCGCCGAAGTTCTTCCCCACGGTCGTCCAGCAGCTCAAGAAGCACGGCCTGGCCGACCCGCCGCAGGGCTCCTGGCGCCGAGCCGTCATCGAGAAGCCCTTCGGTCACGACCTGGAGAGCGCCCAGGAGCTCAACAAGGTCGTCCACGAGGTCTTCCCCCGGGACGAGGTCTTCCGGATCGACCACTACCTGGGCAAGGAGACGGTCCAGAACATCCTGGCGCTTCGCTTCGCCAACCAGATGTTCGAGCCGATCTGGAACCGGTCGTACGTCGACCACGTGCAGATCACCATGGCCGAGGACATCGGCATCGGCGGCCGGGCCGGCTACTACGACGGCATCGGCTCCGCCCGTGACGTCATCCAGAACCACCTGCTCCAGCTGATGGCGCTCACCGCCATCGAGGAGCCGGCGTCCTTCCACCCGAAGGCGCTGGTGGCCGAGAAGCTCAAGGTGCTCAGCGCCGTCAAGCTCCCGGCCGACCTCGGCCGGCACACCGTGCGCGGCCAGTACGCGACCGGCTGGCAGGGCGGCGAGGAGGTCGTCGGCTACCTGGACGAGGACGGCATCGACCCCGAGTCCAAGACCGACACCTACGCGGCCATCAAGCTGGAGATCAACAACCGCCGCTGGGCGGGCGTCCCGTTCTACCTGCGCACCGGCAAGCGGCTGGGCCGCCGGGTCACCGAGATCGCGGTGGTCTTCCAGCGCGCTCCGTACCTGCCGTTCGACTCCTACGCGACCGAGGAGCTGGGGCAGAACGCCCTGGTCATCCGGGTCCAGCCGGACGAGGGTGTGACGGTGCGGTTCGGCTCGAAGGTGCCCGGCACCTCCTTCGAGGTCCGGGACGTCACGATGGACTTCGCCTACGGCGAGTCCTTCACCGAGTCCAGCCCGGAGGCGTACGAGCGGCTCATCCTCGACGTGCTGCTCGGCGACGCCAACCTGTTCCCGCGCCACCAGGAGGTCGAGCTCTCCTGGCAGATCCTCGACCCGATCGAGCGGTACTGGGACACCCACGGCAAGCCCGCCCAGTACGCGGCGGGCACCTGGGGCCCCGCCGAGGCTGACGAGATGCTCGCACGAGACGGCAGGAGCTGGCGCCGGCCATGAAGATCGACCTCACCAACACGACGTCCAGCAAGATCAACGCAGCGCTGATGGAGGCGCGCCGGGCCAGCGGCTCCACCGCCGCGGGCATGGTGCTCACCCTGGTGATCGTGACCGACGAGGGCAGCGCCTACGACGCCCTCAAGGCCGCGAACGACGCCTCCCGCGAGCACCCGATGCGCACCCTCGCGGTGATCAAGCGCGCCGGCCGCTCGCCCCGGGCCCGGGCCGAGACCCGGCTCGACGCCGAGATCCTGGTCGGCTCGGACGCGGGCTCCGGGGAAACGGTCATCCTGCGCATGCACGGCGAACTCGCCGCGCACGCCCAGTCCGTGGTCCTGCCGCTGCTGCTGCCGGACGCCCCGACCGTGGTCTGGTGGCCGGACAACGCGCCGCAGCACCCCGCGCAGGACCCACTGGGCGCGCTCGCCCAGCGCCGGATCACCGACGCGGTCACCGCCGAGTCCCCGGTCGGCCAGCTCGCCCAGCGGGCCCAGAGCTACACCCCGGGCGACACCGACCTGGCCTGGACCCGGCTCACCGGCTGGCGCTCGATGCTGGCCGCCGCGCTGGACCAGCGGCCGTCCACCATCGTCTCCGCGGCGGTCGAGGGCGAGTCCTACAACCCCAGCGTCGAGCTGCTCGGTCTGTGGCTGCTCAACCGGCTGCACGTGCCGGTCGAGCGGGTCGTCACCGGCGGTCCCGGCATCACTGCGGTGCGCCTGCGCACCAAGGACGGGGACATCACCCTGGACCGCCCGGACGGCCTGCTGGGCATGCTCTCCATGCCCGGCTCGCCGGACCGCCAGGTGGCGCTCAAGCGGCGCGAGACCTCGGAGCTGATCGCCGAGGAGCTGCGCCGGCTGGACCCGGACGACATCTACTCGACGGCCGTGCGCACGCCCGTCGAGCGGCTGAGCGAGCACGACGACTCCGTCCCGGCTGCCGCCGAACAGATCGCCCAGGCGGTCGAGGCCTCGGTGGCCGAGTCGGACGGCGGCCCGGCCGCGCCCGCCGACACGGCCGGGGCGGAGAAGAAGCCCGCGGCGAAGAAGGCCGCCGGCAAGCGCGCCGCCGCCAAGGACGACGCATGACCAGGGCCGTTCCGCAGCTGGTCGTCCACCGGGACAAGAACCTGATGGCCCAGGCGGCCGCGGCCCGGCTGATCACCCGGATCGTGGACGCCCAGGCCGCCCGCGGCACCGCCTCGGTGGTGCTCACCGGCGGCCGCAACGGCAACGCCCTGCTGGCCGCGATCGCCGCCTCCCCGGCGCGCGACGCGGTCGACTGGGGCCGGCTGGACCTCTGGTGGGGCGACGAGCGCTTCGTACCCGCCGCCGACGGTGACCGCAACGCCGTCCAGGCCCGCGCCGAACTGCTGGACGCCGTCCCGCTCGACCCGGCACGGGTACACGAGATGCCCGCCTCGGACGGGGTGGACGGCTCCGACGTGGAGGCCGCGGCCGCCCGCTACGCGCAGGAGCTGGCGAAGGCCGCCGGACCGGGCGACCGGCTCGGCGTCCCGGCCTTCGACGTGCTGCTGCTCGGCGTCGGCCCGGACACCCACGTCGCCTCGCTCTTCCCCGAGCACCCGGGCGTGCGGGAGACCGAGCTGACCGTGGTCGGCGTGCGCGGGGCCCCCAAGCCCCCGCCGACCCGGATCTCGCTCACCCTCCCGGCGATCCGGGCGGCCCGCGAGGTCTGGCTGCTGGCCGCCGGCGAGGACAAGGCGGGCGCGGTCGCGCTGGCCCTGTCCGGCCCCGGCGAACTGCAGGCGCCCGCCTCCGGCGCGTACGGCCGCAGCCGCACCCTGTGGCTGCTGGACCGCGCCGCCGCCGAGCGGATCCCGGCCCAGCTGTACCCGCCGGCCTCGGCCTAGCCACGCCCTGACGCCGAAGGGCGCCCACCGTCGCTCGACGGGGGGCGCCCTTCCTGCTTCTCCGGCGCTCGGCTCGGTCAGATCTCGCCGCGCAGCTTGGCCAGCGCCTCCGCGAGGATCGCCTCGCCGTCGGCGTCGGTGCGCCGCTCACGGACGTAGGCGAGGTGGGTCTTGTACGGCTCGTTGCGCGAGGGCGCCGGCGGATTGTGCTCGTCCTGCCCGGCCGGGAAGCCGCAGCGCGGGCAGTCCCAGGTGTCCGGGATGACGGCCTCGGCGGCGAAGCTGGGCCGGGTCTCGTGCTTGTTGGCACACCAGAAGGAGATCCGGTTGCGCGGAGCGGACTCGCCGCGCTCCGCCTCCCCCATCGGGCCGGCCCCGACCCTGCTGCCACGGATGGCGTTGCCACTTGCCACGGTCTGACTCCCTGCGTGCTGGTGCGCCGACCCGCCGCGGTGCGCGTCGGTGGCGAAAGTCGTCCTAGTGTAAGCAGGACTTAAGCTTCCACCACCATCGCCTCCGCCCCGACCGTCCAAGGATAGGCGCTCGGGCGACGGGGCGTCAGGGTTGCGTCAGCTCTTGTACTTCAGGACCAGCCCCAGCACGATGATGCAGGCGAACCAGCCGACGCCGACCACGATGGTGATGCGGTCCAGGTTGCGCTCGGCCACCGCCGAACCGCCGCCGGTCGACATCGCGCCGCCGCCGAACATGTCCGACAGGCCGCCGCCCTTCCCCTTGTGCAGCAGCACCAGCAGGATCATCAGCAGACTGAAGATGATCAGGGCAATCGAGAACCCGAGAACCACGACGGGACCAACTCTCTCGTATCTTCGGCGAAGGGGCCGGGCCGCGTACGGCGGTCCGGCCCCAAAGCCTACGTTGCTGCGGCGGCGTTAGCCTACTGCCTGCTCACGGTAGCGCACGATCTTGACGAACTCGTCCGCGTCCAGCGAGGCACCGCCGATCAGACCGCCGTCGATGTCCGGCTTGGCCATCAGGCCGGCCGCGCTCGACGCCTTGACCGAACCGCCGTACAGCACGCGGACCTTGTCGGCCAGCTCGGCGTCGTACAGCTCGGCGATCCGCCTGCGGATGGCGGCGCAGACCTCCTGCGCGTCCTCCGGGGTGGCCACCTCGCCGGTGCCGATCGCCCAGACCGGCTCGTAGGCGACCACGATCGACTCGGCCTGGTCGGCCGGGACGCCCTCCAGGGCGCCGTCCAGCTGGGCCAGGGTGTACTCGACGTGGGTGCCGGCCTTGCGGATCTCCAGCGGCTCGCCGACGCACAGGATCGGGGTGACCCCGGCGCGGTACGCGGCCTTGACCTTGGCGTTGACGATCTCCTCGTTCTCGCCGTGGTACTGCCGGCGCTCCGAGTGGCCGATCACCGCGTAGGTGCACTGCAACTTGGCCAGCATCGGACCGGAGACCTCGCCGGTGTAGGCGCCGCCGTCGTGCTGCGAGATGTCCTGCGAGCCGTACTTGATCTTCAGCTTGTCGCCGAAGACCAGGGTCTGCACCGACCGCAGGTCGGTGAACGGGACCAGGACGGCCACCTCGACGGCCTCGTAGTCCTTGTCGGCCAGCGCGAAGGCCAGCTTCTGGGTGTGCTGGATGGCCTCAAGGTGGTTGAGGTTCATCTTCCAGTTGCCCGCCATCAGCGGGAGACGCTCAGTCATGCTTTCAGCCTTCCAGGGCGGCGAGACCGGGGAGGGTCTTGCCCTCCAGGTACTCGAGGCTCGCGCCACCGCCGGTCGAGATGTGCCCGAACTTCGTCTCGTCGAAGCCCAGGATGCGGACGGCCGCGGCGGAGTCGCCGCCGCCGACCACGGTGAACGCCGCACTGTCGGTCAGGGCCTGCGCGACGGCCTTGGTGCCGTTCGCGTAGTCCGGGTGCTCGAAGACGCCCATCGGGCCGTTCCAGAACACCGTGCCGGCGTCAGCCAGCTTCGCCGCGTAGAGCTCGCGGGTCTTCGGGCCGATGTCCAGGCCCTCCTTGTCGGCCGGGATCGCGTCCGAGCCGACGACCTCGTAGTTCGCCGGGGTCTTGCCCTTGAGGTCCGGGAACTCGGCGGAGACCAGGACGTCCACGGGCAGGACGAACTCGACGCCCCGCTCCTCGGCCTCGGCCAGGTAGCCCAGGACGGTCGGGATCTGGTCCTCCTGCAGCAGCGAGATGCCGACCTCGTGGCCCTTGGCCTTGAGGAAGGTGTACGCCATGCCGCCGCCGATCAGGATCCGGTCGGCCTTCTTCAGCAGGTTGTCGATCACACCAAGCTTGTCCGACACCTTGGCGCCGCCGAGCACGACGACGTACGGGCGCTTGACGTCCTCGGTGAGCTTCTTCAGCACGCCGACCTCGGTGGCGATCAGGTCGCCGGCGGCGTGCGGCAGCAGGGCCGGCAGGTCGTACACCGAGGCGTGCTTGCGGTGCACGGCGCCGAAGCCGTCGCCGACGTACAGGTCGGCCAGGGCGGCCAGCTGCTCGGCGAAGGCCTTGCGCTCGGCGTCGTCCTTGCTGGTCTCACCGGCGTTGAAGCGCAGGTTCTCCAGCAGCGCGACCTCGCCGCCGGCCAGCGCGGCGACGGCGGAACCGGCCGCCTCGCCCACGGTGTCGGCGGCGAAGGCGACCGGCTTGCCGAGGATCTCGCCGAGGCGCTCGGCCACCGGCGCGAGCGAGAACTGCGGATCCGGCGCGCCCTTGGGACGGCCGAGGTGGGAGGCGACGACGACCTTGGCACCGCGCTCGACGAGCTTGGCGATGGTCGGGGCGACGGCGCGGATCCGGCCGTCGTCGGTGATCCGGCCGTCCGACAGCGGAACGTTCAGGTCGGCGCGTACGAAGACGCGCTTGCCGGCGACGTCCAGGTCTTCGATGGTCTTCACGGGTTCTTCGGTCTCCTGGGGAGATGGTTGATGCGCAGAGGCGGCACGGCGCAGGGGCCGCCTGAGAAGTCCTTGTACGCAGAGCGAGGGCCCGGTCGGCACATTTCGCCGTCCGGGCCCTCGCCCCTACATCACGTCAGCTCCCACAGCGTCAGAGCTGGCCGCCGACGAGGGTGACCAGGTCGACGACGCGGTTCGAGTAGCCCCACTCGTTGTCGTACCAGCCGAGCACCTTGACCTGGTTGCCCTGGACCATGGTCAGGCTGGAGTCGAAGATGCACGAGGCGGGGTCGTTGACGATGTCCGAGGAGACGATCGGGTCCTCGGTGTAGGCCAGGATGCCCTTGAGCGGACCCTCCTGCGCGGCCTTCTGGAAGGCCGCGTTGACCTCGTCCTTGGTGACCTCGCGCTCCAGGGTGACGACCAGGTCGGTGATCGAGCCGGTCGGGACCGGCACGCGCAGCGAGGTGCCGTCCAGCTTGCCCTTCAGCTCCGGCAGGACCAGGGCGGTCGCCTTGGCGGCACCGGTCGAGGTCGGGATGATGTTCTGGCTCGCCGCACGAGCACGGCGCAGGTCCTTGTGCGGGAAGTCCAGGGTGACCTGGTCGTTGGTGAACGCGTGGACGGTGGTCATCAGACCCTTGACGATGCCGAAGCTCTCGTTCAGCACCTTGGCCATCGGCGCCACGCAGTTGGTGGTGCAGGAGGCGTTGGAGATGACGTGGTGGTTGGCGGCGTCGTACTTGTCGTCGTTGACACCCAGGACGATGGTGACGTCCTCGTCGGTGGCGGGAGCCGAGATGATGACCTTCTTCGCGCCGGCGGCGAGGTGCTTCTTCGCAGCCTCGGCCTTGGTGAAGATGCCGGTGGACTCGACGACGATGTCGGCGCCCAGGGCGGCCCACGGCAGGTTGGCCGGGTCACGCTCGGCGGTCACCTTGAAGGTGTGGCCGTCGACGGTGATGCTGTCCTCGGTGTGCGAGACCTCGCCCGGGAAGGTGCCCAGGGTGGTGTCGTACTTGAGCAGGTGAGCCAGGGTCTTCGTGTCGGTGAGGTCGTTGACACCGACGATCTCGATGTCCGCGCCCTGGGCCTTGACGGCGCGGAAGAAGTTGCGGCCGATGCGGCCGAAGCCGTTGATGCCTACCCGGATCGTCACGAACCGATCTCCTCGTTAGGTACGCCGGCGCTGAGCCGACGGGGATGAGATTTGGGAAGTCCCCGACCGCCTACGACCCTACCTCTCCCGGGCCTGGGAGGGCACATCGCGCCACCAGGCAAGACGTGGCGTGGCGCGGTGCCGGGCCCTCCGTCCTTCCCGCCCCGGGCCGTTGGCCCTGGTCAAGTGGTCTTGACCAATTTCGCTTCGCCGTCCGCTCCCGTCCGGCCCCGGACACGACGACGGCCGGTGCCCCGGAATCCGGACACCGGCCCTTGTTCGCCCGATCGCCTCCGGGTCGCTCCGACCCGGTCGGCCCGGGGCGGTCCGCGCGCGGAGCGCGGTGCGTCAGTTGAGCGCCATCTCGTCGGTCAGGTTGGCCTCGGTGCTCGGCAGGCCGAGCTCGGCGGCGCGCTTGTCGGCCATCGCCAGCAGGCGGCGGATCCGGCCGGCCACCGCGTCCTTGGTCAGCGGCGGGTCGGCGAGCGCTCCCAGCTCCTCCAGCGAGGCCTGCTTGTGCTGCATCCGCAGCTGGCCGGCCGCGGCCAGGTGCTCGGGCACCTCCTCGCCGAGGATCTCCAGCGCGCGGGCCACCCGGGCGCCGGCCGCGACCGCGGCCCGGGCCGAGCGCCGCAGGTTGGCGTCGTCGAAGTTGGCCAGCCGGTTCGCGGTGGCCCGGACCTCGCGCCGCATCCGGCGCTCCTCCCAGGCGAGCACCGACTCGTGCGCCCCCAGCCGGGTCAGCAGCGCGCCGATCGCGTCACCGTCGCGGATGACCACCCGGTCCACCCCGCGCACCTCGCGGGCCTTGGCCGGGATGCCGAGCCGACGGGCCGCGCCGACCAGCGCCAGCGCCGCCTCGGAGCCGGGGCAGGTGATCTCCAGCGAGGAGGAGCGGCCCGGCTCGGTGAGCGATCCGTGCGCCAGGAAGGCCCCGCGCCAGGCCGCCTCGGCGTCGCAGGTGGCACCGGAGACGACCGCCGGGGGCAGGCCCCGGATGGGACGGCCGCGGCCGTCCACCAGACCGGTCTGGCGGGCGAGCAGCTCGCCGTCCTTGACCACCCGGACGACGAAGCGGCTGCCGCGCCGCAGCCCGCCGGGCGCCATCACGACGAGGTCGGAGGAGTGCCCGAAGATCTCCAGCAGGTCCTTGCGCAGCCGCCGCGCCGCCGCCCCGGTGTCCAGCTCCGCCTCGATCACGATGCGGCCGCTCACGATGTGCAGTCCGCCCGCGAACCGCAGGATCGCCGACACCTCCGCCTTGCGACAGCAGGCCCGGGTGACCGGGAGCCGGCTGATCTCGTCCTTCACCGCTGGAGTCATCGCCATGGCCCGATCCTTCCATGTGTCCGGAAAATCCGGTCGTACGCGGCCGCCAACAGCTCGGGGTCGTGTCGCGGGGTGCCGTCGGTGCGGGCCACCGTACCGAGCACCAGAGCGGCGCCCATCCGTTCGGCGGCCTTCTCCAGACCGGCCAGGTCCGCCTGCCCGAAGGCGCCGCCCGTGACGGCGCGCTCGTCCACCAGGATCGCATCCACCACGAGGCCGGGAGCGTGGTCGGCGATGACCTCCAGGTGGCGCTGGGGGGTGAAGCCCTCGGTCTCGCCGGGCTGCGGGGCCAGGTTCAGGGTGAGCAGACGGCGGGCGCGGGTCTCCATCAGCGCCTTGGCCAGCTCGGGCACCAGCAGGTGCGGCAGCACGCTGGTGAACCAGGAGCCGGGGCCGAGCACCACCCAGTCCGCCTCCCGGACCGCGGTGACCGCCTCCGGCACGGCCGGCGGCTCGTCCGGCAGCAGCCGGATCGACTGCACGGTGCCCGGGGTGACCGCCACGCTGGCCTGGCCGCGGACGGCCGAGACCTCGGCCGGGCGCGCCGGGTCGTGGCCGCGCACGGTCGCCTCGATGTCCAGCGGCACCGCCGACATCGGCAGCACCCGGCCCTGGACGTTCAGCAGCCGGCCCACCCAGTCCAGCGCGGCGACCGGGTCGCCCAGCTTCTCCCAGAGGGCGACGATCAGCAGGTTGCCGACCGCGTGGCCGCCCAGCTCGCCGTTGCCGGTGAAGCGCTGCTGGATCACCTCGGACCAGGTGCGGCCCCAGTCGTCGTCCCCGCACAGCGCGGCCAGCGCCTTGCGCAGGTCGCCGGGCGGCAGCACCCCCAGCTCCTCGCGCAGCCGCCCGCTGGAGCCGCCGTCGTCGGCGACGGTGACCACGGCGGTCAGGTCGCTGGTGAGCCGGCGCAGCGCGGACAGCGAGGCGGACAGGCCCTGGCCGCCGCCGAGCGCGGTGATCCGGGGAGCCGGATTGGCCCGGGCGGGACTGCTGCGCGGACGGCTCGGCGACGGGCTGCCCGCCCGTTCGCCGGTCCTGCTCTGCGGCTGCCGCCCGGGCACGTATCCCGCCACACTCACCTCGCGTTCCTCGACCCCGCCACCGGCTCCGCCGGCGGCCCGGCAGGGAAGGCGGCGGTTACTCCCGTCCCATGTCACGGTGGACGAGCACCGTCTCGACTCCGTCGGCGATGAGACGCTTGGTCAGACGCTCGGACATGGCGACGCTGCGGTGCTTGCCACCGGTGCAGCCTACGGCAAGCGTCATGTAGCGCTTCCCCTCCCGGCGGTAGCCCTCGGTAACGATCCGGAGCAGCTCGGCGTAGCCGTTCAGGAACTCGTTGGCGCCGGGCTGCTGGAAGACGTAGTCGGCGACGTCCGCGTCGGTGCCGGTGCGGGCCCGCAGCTCGGGCACCCAGTGCGGGTTCGGCAGGAAGCGGCAGTCCACCACGAGGTCGGCGTCGACCGGCAGGCCGTACTTGAAGCCGAAGGACATCACGGTGGCGCGCAGCTCGGGCTCGTCGTGGTCGGCGAACTGGGCGTCCAGCTTGGCGCGCAGCTGGTGCACGTTGAGGTTGGAGGTGTCGATCACCAGGTCAGCCTCGCCGCGCAGGTCGCGCAGCAGGTCGCGCTCCTGGGCGATGCCGTCCACGATCCGGCCGTCGGCCTGCAGCGGGTGCGGGCGGCGGACGCTCTCGAAGCGGCGGACCAGGGCCTCGTCGGAGGAGTCGAGGAAGACCACCCGGAGCCGGACGCCGCGCTTCTCCAGCTCGTCCAGCGAGGTGAGCAGGTCGTCGAAGAACTGGCGGCCGCGGACGTCCACGACCACGCCGATCCGGGCGACGTTGCCCTGGGAGCGGGCGCCCAGGTCGACCATGGTCGGGATCAGGGCCGGCGGCAGGTTGTCCACCACGAACCAGCCCAGGTCCTCCAGGCACTTCGCGGCGGTGGAGCGGCCGGCTCCGGACATGCCGGAGATGATCACCAGCTCCGGCGCGTTCTCAGCCACGTCTGACACGGTCACTTCGGTTCCCCGCTCTCGGTCTTTCTGCTGGGGAGAACGCGCACGGCACGGCCGCCCTTCCCCGTCCCGGACAGGCGGGCGGGTTCGGGTCGCGCCGATGGACGGGCGGCGGCGGCCGTCATGGCGTCTCCTGGGATGGTGCGGTCTGGGGTGCTGCGGCCACCGGCTCGGCGGCCTGGTCAGGCCCGTCCTCGATGATCTCGCCGGTCGCGGTGTTGACCGCGGGTGCGGCGGGTGTACGGGACGACAACGCTGCCGCAACAGTCTCCGCGGTGCGGCGCCCGATGCCGGGTACCGCGCAGATCTCGTCGACGGTGGCGGCCCGGAGCTTCTTCAGCGAGCCGAAGTGCTTGAGCAGCGCCCGGCGGCGAGTTTCGCCGAGGCCCGGGACGGAGTCCAGCTCCCCGGCGGTGAGTCGCTTGGAACGCTTGTTGCGCTGATAGCTGATCGCGAAGCGGTGGGCCTCGTCGCGCACCCGCTGGAGCAGGTACAGGCCCTCGCTGGAGCGCGGCAGCACGACCGGATCGTCCTCGCCGGGCAGCCAGACCTCCTCCAGGCGCTTGGCCAGGCCGCACAGCGCGACGTCGTCGATGCCCAGTTCCTCCAGGGCTCGCTTGGCGGCGGCGACCTGCGGCTGGCCGCCGTCGACCACCAGCAGCTGCGGCGGGTAGGCGAAGCGCTTGGGGCGGCCGTCCTCGTCCCGCGCGGCGGCTGCGGTGCCGGGTTCGGCGGCGGCCGGCTCGTCCTCCTCCGGGACGGCCCACTCGCCGGTCTGCTCGCGCTCCTGGAGGTAGCGGCGGAAGCGGCGGCTGATCACCTCGTGCATCGAGCGGACGTCGTCCTGGCCCTCGAAGCCCCTGATCTGGAAGCGCCGGTACTCGCTCTTGCGGGCCAGGCCGTCCTCGAAGACGACCATCGAGGCGACCACGTCCTCGCCCTGGAGGTGGGAGATGTCGTAGCACTCGATGCGCAGCGGGACGGAGTCCAGCTCCAGCGCGTCGGCGATCTCCTGGAGGGCGCGGCTGCGGGTGGTGAGGTCGGAGGCGCGCTTGGTCTTGTGCAGGGCGAGCGCCTGTTGGGCGTTGCGCTGCACGGTGGCCATCAGGTCCTTCTTGTCACCGCGCTGCGGGATGCGCAGGTCGACCTGGCTGCCGCGCAGGCCGCTCAGCCACTCCCGGACGGGGGCGAGCGGCTCGGGCAGGGCGGGGACGAGCACCTCGCGCGGGACGGACTCGTTGCGCTCCTCCGCGGCGGCGCCGCCGTAGAGCTGCTGGAGGGCGTGCTCGACCAGACCGGCGGTGTCGACGTCCTCGACCTTGTCGGTGACCCAGCCGCGCTGGCCGCGCACCCGGCCGCCGCGGACGTGGAAGATCTGGACGGCGGCCTCCAACTCGTCCTCGGCGACGGCCAGCAGGTCGGCGTCGGTGGCGTCGGCGAGCACGATGGCGTTCTTCTCCATCGCGCGCTTGAGGGCACCGATGTCGTCCCGCAGCCGGGCCGCCTTCTCGTACTCCATCTCGGCGGCGGCCTCCTGCATCTGGTCTTCCAGCCGGCGCAGGTAGTTGCCGGTGCGCCCGGCCATGAAGTCGCAGAAGTCCTCGGCCAGTTCACGGTGTTCGTCTGCCGAGACCTTGCCGACGCAGGGGGCGGCGCACTTGCCGATGTAGCCCAGCAGGCAGGGGCGGCCGACCTGCCGGGCGCGCTTGAACACGCCGTTGGAGCAGGTGCGGACGGGGAAGACGCGCAGCAGCAGGTCGACCGTCTCGCGGATCGCCCAGGCGTGCCCGTACGGGCCGAAGTAGCGCACGCCCTTCTTGTGCGCCCCGCGCATCACCTGGACCCTCGGGTACTCCTCGTTGAGGGTGACGGCGAGTTCCGGATAGCTCTTGTCGTCGCGGTACTTGACGTTGAACCGCGGATCGAACTCCTTGATCCAGGAGTACTCCAGCTGGAGCGCCTCGACCTCGGTGGCGACCACGGTCCACTCCACCGATGCGGCGGTGGTGACCATGGTCGCGGTGCGCGGGTGCAGCCCGGCCACGTCCTGGAAGTAGGACGACAGGCGCGGGCGCAGGCTCTTGGCCTTGCCGACGTAGATGACCCGGCCGTGGGCGTCACGGAACTTGTAGACGCCCGGGGAGGCCGGAATCGCGCCCGGCGCCGGGCGGTAGGTGCTCGGGTCAGCCATGGCTCCACCGTACCGAGTGCGGTCGGGGCCGCGGGGACGGGATCGAGGGGGATGCGCTCAACTGCTTCAGCTCGGGGTCACCTTGAGGTTCCCGCCCTCGACCGTGACGGCGTAGGCGGGCAGCGGGCTGGGGGCCGGGCCGTCCTGCACCGCGCCGTCGGCGATGCCGAACCGGCTGCCGTGGCAGGGGCACTGGATCTGCTCCTTCTGCACCTGGTCCACGATGCAGCCGGCGTGGGTGCACTTGGCGCTGAAGGCCTTGTACTGACCGGCAGTCGGCTGGGTCACCACGATCTTCTGCTCCCGGAAGACCTTGCCGCCGCCCTCCGGGATCGCCGAGGCCGGGCCGAGGTCCACCGGGCCCTGGGGTGCGCTGCTCTTCTCCGAGGAGCCGGCGGAGGAACTGCAGCCGGTGACCGCGACGGTGCCCCCGGCCGCCAGGACGGCCGCGGCCCCGCAGAGCAGGGTGCGCCGGGAGGTGGCGGGGCTGGTCTCGGGTGCCTCGGACATCGGTGCGCTCCTACGGGTTGCTGCTGCTGCGAGGGACCACGAAAGTCTATGCCGCACGCGCCCCGCCGCTCCCGACCTCTCCGACAGTCGGAGCGGCTCGGGAGCGGCGGGGCGGCTGGGGCGACTACTTCTTCGTGGCGGCGGCCCGCTTTCGCGGGGCCTTCTTGGCCGGTGCCGCGACCGGGGCGTCCGCGAAGTCACCCGGCAGGATGTCCCGCAGGAACTTGCCGGTGTGGCTCTCCGAGACGGCCGCGATCTGCTCCGGGGTGCCCTCGGCGACGACCGTGCCACCGCCCGAGCCACCCTCGGGACCCATGTCGACGACCCAGTCGGCGGTCTTGATCACGTCGAGGTTGTGCTCGATCACGATCACCGTGTTGCCCTTGTCGACCAGCCCGCTGAGCACCTTGATCAGCTTGCTGATGTCCTCGAAGTGCAGACCGGTGGTCGGCTCGTCCAGCACGTAGACCGTCCGCCCGGTGGAGCGCTTCTGCAGCTCGGAGGCCAGCTTGACGCGCTGCGCCTCGCCGCCGGAGAGCGTCGGCGCGGACTGGCCGAGCCGGACGTAGCCGAGGCCGACGTCGTTGAGCGTCCGCAGGTGGCGGGCGATCGCGGGGACGGCCTCGAAGAAGGACAGCGCCTCCTCGATCGGCATGTCCAGCACCTCGGCGATGGACTTGCCCTTGTAGTGCACCTCCAGGGTCTCCCGGTTGTACCGGGCGCCGTGGCAGACCTCGCACGGCACGTAGACGTCCGGCAGGAAGTTCATCTCGATCTTGATGGTGCCGTCACCGGTGCAGTTCTCGCAGCGGCCGCCCTTGACGTTGAAGGAGAACCGGCCCGGGAGGTAACCGCGGACCTTGGCCTCCTGGGTCTCCGCGAAGAGCCGGCGGACGTGGTCGAACACCCCGGTGTAGGTGGCCGGGTTGGACCGCGGGGTGCGGCCGATCGGCGACTGGTCGACGTGCACCACCTTGTCCACCAGGTCGGTGCCGGTGATCCGGGTGTGCCGGCCGGGCACGCTGCGGGCGCCGTTCAGCTCCCGGGCGAGGTGGGTGTAGAGGATGTCGTTGACCAGGGTCGACTTGCCGGAGCCGGAGACGCCGGTGATCGCCGTCAGGGTGCCGAGTGGGAAGCCGACCGTGACGTCCCTGAGGTTGTGCTCGCGGGCGCCGTGCACCGTCAGCTGGCGCTTCTTGTCCCGGTCGCGGCGGGCGGCCGGGATCGGGATGGACCGCTTGCCGGAGAGGTACTGGCCGGTCAGCGACTCCTTGTTGCCGAGCAGCTGCTTCAGCGAGCCGGAGTGCACCACCTTGCCGCCGTGCTCACCGGCGCCCGGGCCGATGTCGACCACCCAGTCCGCGGTCTTGATGGTGTCCTCGTCGTGCTCGACCACGATCAGGGTGTTGCCGATGTCGCGCAGCCGCACCAGCGTCTCGATCAGCCGGTGGTTGTCCCGCTGGTGCAGGCCGATGGACGGCTCGTCCAGCACGTACAGCACGCCGACCAGGCCGGAGCCGATCTGGGTGGCCAGCCGGATGCGCTGGGCCTCGCCGCCGGACAGGGTGCCGGCCGCGCGGTCCAGGGAGAGGTAGTCCAGGCCGACGTCGACCAGGAAGCGCAGCCGCTCGTTGACCTCCTTGAGGACCCGCTCGGCGATCTGCTTGTCCCGGTCGTTGAGCTTCATCGCGCCCAGGAACTCGGCGCAGTCGCTGATCGACATCGAGGAGACGTCGGCGATGGACCTGTCCTCGACGGTGACCGCCAGCACCACCGGCTTGAGCCGGGTGCCCTGGCAGGTCGGGCAGGGCACCTCGCGCATGTAGCCCTCGAAGCGCTCGCGGCTGCTGTCGCTCTCAGCCTCGGTGTGCCGGCGCTGGATGAACGGCACGGCACCCTCGAAGCCGGTGCTGTACGAGCGCTCGCGGCCGAAGCGGTTGCGGTAGCGGACCTGCACCTGGTGCTTGTGCCCGTACATCAGCGCCTTCTTGGCGCGGGCGGGCAGCCCGGCCCAGGGGATGTCGGTGCGGAAGCCGAGCTCCTCGGCGAGCGCGTCGATCAGGCGCTGGAAGTAGTCCTTGGCGTGCCCGGCCGACCACGGGTGGATCGCGCCCTCGTCCAGCGAGCGCTCCGGGTCCGGCACGACCAGCTCCGGGTCGACCTCCATCCGGTTGCCCAGGCCCGAGCAGTCCGGGCAGGCGCCGAACGGCGAGTTGAAGGAGAACGAGCGCGGCTCCAGCTCCTCGAACGACACGTCGTCGTACGGGCAGTAGAGGTGCTCGGAGTACATCCGCTCGCGCTCCGGGTCGTCCTCGGGGAGGTCGACGAAGTCGAGCACGACCATGCCGCCGGACAGCCGCAGGGCCGTCTCCACCGAGTCGGTGAGCCGCCGCTTGGCGCTCTCCTTGACGGTCAGGCGGTCGATGACCACCTCGACGGTGTGCTTCTCCTGCTTCTTCAGCTTCGGCGGCTCGGCGAGCTGGATCGTCTCGCCGTCGACCCGGGCGCGGGAGTAGCCCTTGGACTGGAGGTCGGCGAAGAGGTCGACGAACTCACCCTTGCGCTCGCGCACCACCGGGCTGAGCACCTGGAAACGGGTGCCCTCGGCGAGCTCCAGCACCTTGTCGACGATCGCCTGCGGCGACTGCTTGGCGATCGGACGGCCGCAGTGCGGGCAGTGCGGCTTGCCGATCCGGGCGAACAGCAGGCGCAGGTAGTCGTAGACCTCGGTGATCGTGCCGACGGTCGAACGGGGGTTGCGGTTGGTGGACTTCTGGTCGATCGAGACGGCCGGGGAGAGGCCTTCGATGAAGTCCACGTCGGGCTTGTCCATCTGCCCGAGGAACTGACGGGCGTAGGAGGACAGCGACTCGACGTAGCGGCGTTGGCCCTCGGCGAAGATCGTGTCGAAGGCGAGCGAGGACTTGCCGGAGCCGGAGAGGCCCGTGAAGACGATGAGGGAGTCGCGGGGCAGGTCGAGCGAAACGTTCTTGAGGTTGTGCTCGCGAGCACCACGGACGATGAGGCGGTCGGCCACTGCTTCTGGCGCCTTTCTCCGGGGCGAGAGGGCTTGCGGTGAGTTCGGTTTCTTCTTCCAGGATGCGGCAGCCAGCCTACTAGCTCAGACGTTCGAATATCGACCTTGTCCAGCCAGGACCACCCGAACGAGTGAGGCCGGATCCGGGACCGTCCGTACCCGGACTGAAAAACCCCTGCTCAGGGCCGGGGTTCCGGCGGTAGCGTCGGCTGGTCAACGAGCGACGCCCCGCCCGGGCAACGCGCCCTCCGCACAGAAGGCAGTTTTCGATGACCGACCCGCAGTCCGCAGCCTCCGTCGCCGCCGAGCGGCTGAGCCTGGTCGAGAGCAGCACCCGGCGCTTGCTGGAGACCGTCTCCGAGCTGAAGCCGGACGCCGTCGCCGAGCCCTCCGCGCTGCCCGGCTGGACCCGCGGCCACGTGCTCGCCCACCTCGCCCGCAACGCCGACTCCCTGGTCAACCTGCTGACCGGCGCCCGCACCGGCACCGACATCCCCCAGTACGCCAGCGAGGACGCGCGCGAGCAGGGCATCCGGGACGGCGCCGGCCGCCCGCTGGACACCCAGCTCGCCGATCTGCGCGAGTCGCACGAGCGCTTCCTCGCGGCCGTCGCCCTGATGACCGACGAGGACTGGGCCGCCGACGTGCGCCACCGCTCAGGTGTCGTCTTCCCGGCCTGCGACCTGGTCTGGAAGCGCCTCGGCGAGCTGGAGTACCACCTGGTCGACCTCGACGCCGGGTACGCGCCGGCCCGCTGGCCGGAGCCGTTCGCCGTCACCGAGTTCCACCAGCTCGCGCTGCGGCTGCACGGCACCGACCTGCCCGCCGTCGAACTCGTCGCCGAGGACACCGGGGACCGCGGGCTGATCGGCTCGGGCCCGGTCTCGCTGACCGTCCAGGGCACCGTCCGGGCCCTGCTCGCCTGGCTCAGCGGCCGCTCCGACGGCGCCGACCTGCGCCGCGCCCCCGACACCGCGCTCCCCCAGCTTCCCCCGCTGGGCTGACGGCGCGAGGATGATCCCAGGACCGACACGACGAGGAGCGGACGGATGACGTACCACGGAGCGGTCAAGGTCGGCGGACCGCCGGACGTGCGGGAGCTGGCCCACCTGATCATCACCAAGGTGGCCGTCGGCCCGTACGACAACAACGCCTACCTGCTGCGCTGCCGGGCCACCGACGAGCAGCTGCTGATCGACGCGGCCGCCGACGCCCCGGTGCTGCTGGAGACCGTCGGGGACGACCTCGAAACCGTGGTCACCACCCACCGGCACCACGACCACTGGGGCGCCCTCGCCGAGGTGGTCGCCACCACCGGCGCCCGCACCGCCGCCGGCGAGCACGACGCCGAGGGCATCGACGTCCCCACCGAACTGCTGCTCGCGGACGGCGACAGGCTGCGGGTCGGCGAGGTCGAACTCACCGTCCGGCACCTGGTCGGGCACACCCCGGGCGCGATCGTGCTCATCTACGACGACCCCCAGGGCCATCCCCACGTCTTCACCGGCGACTGCCTCTTCCCCGGCGGCGTCGGCAACACCTGGGGCGACCCGGAGGCCTTCAGAACCCTCTTCCGGGACGTCAACGAGAAGATCTTCGACGCCCTCCCCGACGAGGCCTGGGTCTACCCCGGCCACGGCAACGACACCACCCTCGGCGCCGAGCGCCCGCACCTCGACGAGTGGCGCGAACGCGGCTGGTGACGAATTCCGGGCCGGTTGGCTCTAGTTGGAGCCGACCGGCCCGAATCAGGACTACTCGCCTCCCGAGAGATGCCGAGCACACGCACACCACGGCTCCGTGCAGAGGCACACCAGAGCGACGGCCCTGGGCGTTACGGTGTCAGCCGCAACGCACCCTTCGGAGCGACCCTCTTACTGCACGTCGCGGACGCCTTGCGCGCCCACATCACCTCGCGGCGGCTTCAGCCGGGCGATCGGATGCCGTCCATCAGTGCACTTCAGCGCGAGCACAATGTCTCGACCGGCGTGGTCCAGCGGGCCTACGCCTTGCTGATCGATGAAGGACTGGTGCTGGCACGCCCGGGCGCGGGCTACTACGTCAAGTCCCAGGAGCCGCCGGCCGTCCTGGTGCGACGCCAGCGCGCTGCGCCCGGCGACGGATCGCCGACGGAGGCCACCCTGGCACGGCAAGGCGTGGTCGGCACTTGGCGGCATGAGTCGCAGCCTCGCGCCGCACCGGCGGAAGCCTGATCGTGCTGCCGGAGGCCGGCCCGCACGCCGGTTTCGGCATCGCCGACCGGATGTCCCTCATCGGCATCGAGGTCGGCGCGCCGGTCGAGCGAGTTTCGGCGCGCCAGGCCAACCGCTCCGAGGCCCAGGCCCTCGGCGTCGCGCCCGCCGTGCCCGTGATGGCGATCGAGCGCACCTACTACGACCAGGCCACCGACCGCCCGGTCGAAACCGCCGACATCGTGCTGCTCGGCTCGCGGTGGATCGCCGAGTACGGCCGACGACCGCAGAGACGAGCCCCGCCGCCGGATGGCGCATCCGGCGGCGGGGCTTAAGCCCGTTCGATTTCCGATCAGGCGTCCTGCTTCGCGGGCTCGGGCTGCTTCTCCCGGGCTCCCTGTTTCCTGGAAGCCACCAGGCTGGTCACCGTCGTGACCGCCAGCACCACCACGATGAAGCCCAGCGAGAGCGGGATGCCGATCTCCGGGACGTGCGCCCCGGCCTCGTGGGCGGCGTGCAGGACCAGCTTCACGCCGATGAAGCCGAGGATCACCGACAGGCCGTAGCTGAGGTGGACCAGCTTCTTCAGCAGGCCGCCGATCAGGAAGTACAGCTGGCGCAGGCCCATCAGGGCGAAGGCGTTCGCCGTGAAGACGATGTACGGGTCCTGTGTGAGGCCGAAGATGGCCGGGATCGAGTCCAGGGCGAACAGGACGTCCGTCGTGCCGATCGCCAGCATGACGATCAGCATCGGGGTGATCAGGCGGCGGCCGTTCTCCCGGACGGACAGCCTGGTCCCGCGGTAGTCCTCGGTGGCGGGGAAGCGTCGGGTGATCGACTTGAGCAGGCGGTTCTCCTCGAACTCCTCGTCCTCCTCCCCGGCCCGGGCCTCCTTGATCAGCTTCCAGGCCGTCCAGACCAGGAAGGCGCCGAAGACGAAGAACACCCAGGAGAACTGCGCCACCAGCGCCGCGCCGCCGGCGATGAACGCCGCCCGCAGCACCAGGGCGATGATCACGCCGAACATCAGCACGCGCTGCTGGTAGATCCTGGGCACCGCGAACTTGCCCATGATCAGGATGAAGACGAAGAGGTTGTCGACGCTGAGCGACTTCTCGGTGATGTAGCCGGCGAAGAACTCGCCCGCCGGCTGCCCGCCGGAGTCCCACCAGAGGAAACCGCCGAAGAGCGCCGCCAGCGCGATCCAGACGGCCGTCCAGATCCCGGCCTCCTTGACCGAGACCTCGTGCGGCTTGCGGCCCCCGATGAAGAAGTCCGCCACGATCAGTGCGATCAGCACACCGATCGTGGTGGCCCACATGGTTACGGAAACGTCCATTTACTGCTCCTCCGGCAGCTGGGCGAGAAAGGTCGTCACTGCCGGAGGTCTCTTCCGCCCACGGGCTCGCCCGGGGACCAGCGCCCCGGGGCGCCGCGACGGGCGCCCGTGATGACGGGGTCGACTGTTGGGGAATACTCCCCTCCGCTGCCATCGAGAGTAACAGGGAAGGCAAGGAAAGGTAAAGAAGGTAAAGAGCCGTCAGAGGAACGGCTCGATCGCCGGCAGCAGGTCCTGGAAGGTCCGCCCCTTCGCCGGGGCGCCGATCGCCTGCATCTCCCAGCCGCCGTTGCCGTCCCGGACCACCTTCGCCATGATCTGTCCGGTGTGCGGACCTCCGCCCGCCAGCTCGTACCGCGCCAGCTCCACCCCGGTGGTCTCGTCCAGCAGTCGGCAGTGCGCCTGGCGCACCTCGGCGAAGGTCTGCCCGGTGTACGAGCTGACCGTGAACACCACCTGGGTGATGTGTGCCGGCACGTGCAGCAGGTCGACCAGGATCGCCTCGTCGTCCTCGGCGCCCGAGCCGCCCTCCAGGTTGTCCCCGGTGTGCCGCACCGAGCCGTCGGTGGACTCCAGGTGCTGGAAGAACACCACGTCCGTCGGGGTCTTCTCGGCGTACAGCAGCGCCGAGGCGTCCAGGTCGATCTTCCTGGTCCGGCTGCCGAACAGGCCCCGCTTGGGGGCGGCCTGCCAGCCGAGCCCCATCCGGACCACGGTCAGGGTGCCGCCCGCCCCCTTCTGGAGGCTGACCCGCTGCCCCTTGGCAAGGTTCACCGACACGACGTTGTCCTCTCTGCCGACCGGCGGTCGCTGCCGCACGGCTTCCCGGTGGAACACCCCGTCGCCGTCCCCCGGCTGAGGCCCCCTCTGCTGACGGCCCGCATCCCCGTCCCGAGGGCGCGATGCCGCAGGCCAGCCTAGGGCCTGCGGCACCCGCGACTCCTCCGGGTTACCCGGTTTGTGGCAAGGCTGAGACACCGCGGGGCTTGACCGGTGCCGAACCGGCCGAGCCCGACGCCGCTACGCCACCCCCGCCTCGCGCATCTGCCGCAGCTCCTTCTTCAGTTCCTTCACCTCGTCGCGCAGCCGGGCCGCGACCTCGAACTGGAGGTCGGCGGCCGCCGTGTGCATCCGCTCGGTCATCTCCTGGATCAGCTCCGCCAGCTCTGCGGCCGGCAGCGACTTGGCCGGCTTGCGCTCCGCGGCCAGCAGCGGCACCGGGGCCTTGCCCTTCCCCTGGCCCCGGTAGCCGGTGGAGAGCAGCTCGTCGGTGTCCACGTCCTCGCGGGCGAGGGTGTCCAGGATGTCGCCGATCTTCTTCCGCAGCGGCTGCGGGTCGATCCCGTGCTCCTGGTTGTAGGCCTGCTGCACGGCCCGGCGGCGGTTGGTCTCGTCGATCGCCTTCTCCATCGACGGGGTGATCCGGTCCGCGTACATGTGCACCTGGCCGGAGACGTTGCGGGCGGCGCGGCCGATCGTCTGGATGAGCGAGGTGCCGGAGCGCAGGAAGCCCTCCTTGTCGGCGTCCAGGATCGCCACCAGCGACACCTCGGGCAGGTCCAGGCCCTCGCGCAGCAGGTTGATGCCGACCAGCACGTCGTACTTCCCCGCCCGCAGCTCGCGCAGCAGCTCCACCCGGCGCAGGGTGTCCACGTCGCTGTGCAGGTACCGGACCCGGATGTCCAGGCCGAGCATGTAGTCGGTGAGGTCCTCGGCCATCTTCTTGGTCAGCGTGGTGACCAGGACGCGCTCGTCCCGCTCGACCCGCTTGCGGACCTCGTGCACCAGGTCGTCGATCTGGCCCTCGGTCGGCTTGACGATCACCTCGGGGTCGATCAGACCGGTCGGGCGGATGATCTGCTCGACCTGGCCGTCGCCGCGCGACAGCTCGTACGGGCCCGGCGTCGCCGAGAGGTACACCGTCTGACCGATCCGGCCCAGGAACTCCTCCCACTTCAGCGGGCGGTTGTCCATCGCGGACGGCAGCCGGAAGCCGTGCTCGACCAGGGTGCGCTTGCGCGAGGCGTCGCCCTCGTACATCGCGCCGATCTGCGGGACGGTGACGTGCGACTCGTCGATGACCAGGAGGAAGTCCTCCGGGAAGTAGTCCAGCAGCGTGTTCGGCGGGGAGCCGGGCTCACGGCCGTCGAAGTGCATCGAGTAGTTCTCGACGCCCGAGCAGGTGCCGATCTGGCGCAGCATCTCGATGTCGTAGGTGGTGCGCATGCGCAGCCGCTGGGCCTCCAGCAGCTTGCCCTGCTTCTCCAGCTTTCCGAGCGTCTGCTCCAGCTCCTGCTCGATGCCGGTGATCGCCCGCTCCATGCGCTCGGGGCCGGCCACGTAGTGCGAGGCGGGGAAGACGTAGATCTGCTCGTCCTGGCTGATGATCTCGCCCGTGAGCGGGTGGAGGGTGTAGAGCGACTCGATCTCGTCGCCGAACATCTCGATCCGGACGGCGAGCTCCTCGTAGACCGGGAAGATCTCGATGGTGTCGCCGCGGACCCGGAAGGTGCCGCGGGTGAAGGCCACGTCGTTGCGCGCGTACTGGATGTCGACGAAGCGGCGCAGCAGCACGTCGCGGTCGATCTCCTGGCCGACCTTGAGCGGGACCATCCGGTCCACGTACTCCTGCGGGGTGCCGAGGCCGTAGATGCAGGAGACGGAGGCGACCACGACCACGTCGCGGCGGGTGAGCAGCGAGTTGGTCGCGGAGTGGCGCAGCCGCTCGACCTCCTCGTTGATGGAGGAGTCCTTCTCGATGTAGGTGTCCGTCTGCGGGACGTACGCCTCGGGCTGGTAGTAGTCGTAGTACGAGACGAAGTACTCGACCGCGTTGTTGGGCAGCAGCTCGCGGAACTCGTTCGCCAGCTGCGCGGCCAGCGTCTTGTTCGGCGCCATCACCAGGGTGGGCCGCTGCAGCTTCTCGATCATCCAGGCCGTGGTGGCCGACTTGCCGGTACCGGTGGCACCGAGCAGCACGACGTCCTTCTCCCCTCCCCGGATGCGCCGCTCCAGCTCGGCGATCGCCGCCGGCTGGTCACCGTTCGGCTGGAAGGGACTGACGACCTCGAAGGGCGCCACGGACCGCTCAATACTCGTGATGGGACGCACGCCTCCACCGTACGACCCCCGACTGACAACCGGGGCCGCTCCGGTCAGGCCGCGTGCGCCTCGAACCTCATGGCGGGCTCGCGGCCGGGGTCGATGCGCACGACGGCGTCGAAGGCGGCGGCGAGCCGCTCGATCAACGGCAGGGTCGGATCGACCCCGCTCTCCTCGATGCTCTCCACGGTCTCCTCGTCCAGCCCGGCCTTCTCCGCGAGTTCGGCGAGCGTCCACCCGAGCGCGGAACGGCGGGCGTACACGGCTTCGGCCAGCGACATCCGCCGCCCGGCCGCCCGGTACTCCTCGCTCCCGCGGTGCTCCGGCGGCACGACCCAACGGGTGTGGTAGCCGCTGCTCATCGCTCCTCCTCGTCCCTGTCGTAGACCTAGTGGTCGTCGGCCGGTGTGTGCTCGGCCTCGCACACCTTCTGGGCACGACGGGCGCATCGGCCCGATCCGCAGCTCTCGCACCGGCCCGCCGAGGTGGCTGGACAGCGGGAAGGGCAGCAGCTCGCCGTCTTCGGCGAGACGGTCGGCGGCGCGCTCAGCCGCCCGGTACTCGGCGAGCGAGCAGTCGCGCAGCCAGGCGCGGACCTCGGGCTCGATCTCGATCTCGTACTCTGTCCGGGTACCACCACCGGCCATGCGCCCCCCTTTGCTCCACAAGGAAGCAACGAGTGGCCGGGGCGGAGGTTACCGGCTCAGGACTTGGCGCTGTCGCGGGCGAGGGCGACCAGCCGGGATATCGCGCGCAGGTACTTCTTGCGGTAGCCGCCGCGCAGCATGTCCTCGGGGAAGACCTGGTCGAAGGGCAGGCCGGAGGCGGTGATGGGCAGCTCCCGGTCGTACATCCGGTCGGCGAGGACGACCAGGCGCAGCGCGGTGGACTGGTCGTCGACCTGGCGCACGCCGCGCAGGCAGACGGCGGTGACGTCGTCCAGCAGCGCGCCGTAGCGGCTGGGGTGGACGGCGGAGAGGTGGCCGAGGAGGGCGTCGAAGTCGTCCAGGGAGGCGCCGGGGGTGCGGGCGGCGACGGCCTCGACGGTGTCGTCGGCGTACGGCGGCGGGGCGTCGGGCAGGCCGCGGTGGCGGTAGTCCTGGCCGTCGATCCGCATCGGGCGGAAGTGCGCGGACAGGCCCTGGATCTCGCGCAGGAAGTCGGCGGCGGCGAAGCGGCCCTCGCCGAGCTTCTCCGGCAGGGTGTTCGAGGTCGCGCACAGCTTGACGCCGTTCTCGACCAGCCGGCCGAGCAGGGTGGAGACCAGCACGGTGTCGCCCGGGTCGTCGAGCTCGAACTCGTCGATGCACAGCAGGGTGTGCCCGGAGAGGGTCTGGACGGCCTGCTGGAAGCCGAGCGCGCCGACCAGGTTGGTCAGCTCGACGAAGGTGCCGAAGGCCTTGGGGCCGGGGGCGGCGTGCCAGAGCGAGGCGAGCAGGTGGGTCTTGCCGACGCCGTAGCCGCCGTCGAGGTAGACCCCGGCCGGGCCGGTGGGCACGGGGGCGGAGCGGCGGAACCAGCTGCGCTTGGGCGCGGAACCGTTTCCCCGCCCGAGGGTGCCGGCGAACTGCTCCAGGACCTGGACCGCCTCGTACTGGCTGGGCTGGGTCTGGTCCGGGATGTACGTCCCGAAGCTCACGTCGGCGAACCGGGGCGGCGGGACCATCTCGGCGACCAGCCGCTCGGCGGGCACGACGGGGCGGCGGTCGGTGAGCGCGATCGGGTCGCCGGCCGGGCTCGCGGCGGCTATCGGGTCGGTCGCGGTGGCGGGGCGGGAGGCTGCGGGCACGGTAGTAGAGGGTACGCCTGGTCCCGACCGCCCCCGAAACGCCTCCGGCCCTCCTGCGGGCCGCCTCCGGAGGGCCTCCGGTGGAACACTGAGGACATGCAACAGTTGATCAGCCCGCTGGGCGCTCCGGTCGCCGATCCGTCCGACCTGGAATCGCTCGCCGCCGTCTACGCGTACCCCGACCAGGTGAATCGGGGACGCCCGTGGTTGCGCGCCAACATGGTGTCCGGGCTGGACGGCGGGGCGCGGCTCGACGGCCTGTCGGAAGGCCTGTCCAGTGACGCGGACAAGCGGATCTTCGGCGTGCTGCGCGCTCTGTCGGACGTGGTGCTGGTGGGCGCCGAGACGGTCCGGGCGGAGGGCTACCGGCCGGCCCGGGCCCGTCGGGAGTTCGCGGCCGCGCGGGCGGCGGCGGGGCAGTCCCCGGCCCCGGCGATCGCGGTCGTGAGCCGCTCGCTGGGCTTCGACCTGAGCGCGCCACTGTTCACGGAGCCGCTGGTCAGAACGGTGGTCATCACCGTCGAGGACGCTGCCGAGGAGCGTCGCCGGGAGGTCGCCGAGGTGGCCGACGTGGTGCTCGCCGGGCGCGGCTCGGTGGACCTGTCG
The DNA here is from genome assembly GCF_042734825.1 of Kitasatospora sp. NPDC059648. NCBI lineage: Bacteria > Bacillati > Actinomycetota > Actinomycetes > Kitasatosporales > Streptomycetaceae > Kitasatospora > Kitasatospora sp. NPDC059648. The sequence continues at coordinate 188,402 of NZ_JBHWDU010000004.1, forward strand.
GCGGGGGTGGCGGCCCTGGTGGAGCGGGGCTGGACGCGTCTGCTGACCGAGGGCGGACCGCGGCTGCTGGGGCAGCTGGCGGGGGCGGGCCTGCTGGACGAGCTGTGCCTGTCGCTGGCCCCGCTGGTCACGGGAGGCGACGCGCCGCGCATCCTCCACGGCGCGGAAATGCCTGACGTGCAGCGGATGCGGCTGGTCTCATTGATCGAGCAGAAAGGATTCCTCTTCACCCGCTACCTGCGTCACCTGGGTTCGGATGACCCCGTGACCCCCCGATCGTGATCCCGTTATGCGATGCCGGGGCCCGGGGGCCGGCCACTGGAAGGGACTCACGTGTTCAAGACGGTACTGATGATCGAAAAGGCTCTCTCGGACGCGGACGTGGAGCTCGTCACCACGCTCCACAGCGACGAGAAGGTGTCCTTCGTCGTCCTGATGCAGCCGCGCGGCAAGCAGGACGAACTGCTGCGGGCGCTCGACGACGTCGCCCTCGGCCACCTCGACAAGGTGGTGCACGAGCACGACGAGTCCGAGAGCGGCCCGACCGTGGCCAGCGAGTCGCTGGAGCACACCCTGCGCCACCTGCGCGCGGCCGGGGCCGAGGCGATCGGCGAACTGGTCGAGGAGAAGCCGCTGGACCGGCTGCGCGCGGCGGTCGAGGAACACCGCGCCGACGAGGTGGTGGTGCTCACCTCACCGCACTTCGTGGAGGAGTTCTTCCACCGCGACTGGGCCTCCCAGGCCCGCCACAAGGTGGGGGTGCCGGTGCTGAGGCTGTTCGCCAGCGACTCGTAGGGCCCTGCCCCCGCGCGCCCGTGGTGCAGAATCGTCCTTGCGGTCCGCCCGCGAGGACGATTCCCATCATCGCGAGGACCCACCTGTGCCCACCCAGCCCCCGCCCCTACGGAGCCACGCCTTGAACGACGCCGCGCACGACCTGCACGCCCCGCACTTCATCGGCATCGGCGGCGCCGGGATGTCCGGCCTAGCGAAGATCCTCGCAGTGCGCGGTGCCAGCGTCTCCGGCAGCGACTCCAAGGAGTCGGAGACCGTCCTCGCGCTGCGCGCCCTCGGCGCGTCCGTGCACGTCGGCCACGCCGCCGAGCACGTGCCGGACGGTGCCAGCAGCATCGTGGTCTCCAGCGCGATCCGCGCCGACAACCCGGAGCTGGTCACCGCCCGCGAGCGCGGCATCCCGGTGGTGCACCGCTCCGACGCGCTGGCCGCGCTGATGGGCGGCCGCCGGGCGCTGGCGGTGGCCGGCACCCACGGCAAGACCACCACCACCAGCATGCTCGCCGTCGCCCTCGGCGAGCTGGGCCTCGACCCCTCCTACGCGATCGGCGGCGACCTCGACGCCCCCGGCTCCAACGCCCAGCACGGCACCGGCGAGATCTTCGTCGCCGAGGCCGACGAGAGCGACCGCAGCTTCCACAAGTACGCCCCCGAGGTGGCGATCGTGCTCAACGTGGAGCTGGACCACCACGCCAACTACGCCTCGATCGACGAGATCTACGAGTCCTTCGAGACCTTCGTCGGCCGGATCACCCCCGGCGGCACCCTGGTCGTCTCCGCCGACCACGACGGAGCCCGCGAGCTCACCTCCCGGGTGGCCGGCCGCGAGGGCCTCAACGTGGTGACCGTCGGCGCCGCCGAGGATGCCGACCTGCGCGTCCTGTCGGTCGTCGCCCGCGGCATGACCAGCGAGGTCACCGTGCTGCTGGACGGTGCCGAGCTGACCTTCACCGTCTCGGTGCCCGGCCGGCACTACGCCCACAACGCCGTGGCCGCACTGGCCGCCGGCGTCGCGCTGGGCGTCCCGGCCGCCGACCTGGCCAAGGCGCTCGGCGCCTACACCGGGGTCCGCCGCCGCCTGCAGCTCAAGGGCGAGGCGGCCGGTGTCCAGGTGATCGACTCCTACGCCCACCACCCCACCGAGATGACCGCCGACCTGGAGGCCGTCCGCGAGGGCCTGGAGGGTGAGGGCCGTGTCCTGGTGGTGTTCCAGCCGCACCTGTTCAGCCGCACCCAGCAGCTCGCCGAGGAGATGGGCCGGGCGCTGGCGCTGGCCGACGCCTCCGTGGTGCTTGACATCTACCCTGCCCGCGAGGACCCGATCCCGGGCGTGACCAGCGAGCTGATCATCGACGCCGCCCACCGGGCCGGCGCCGACGTCACCGCCGAGCACGACTTCGCCGCCGCCCCCGCCCTCCTGGCCGGCCTGGCCCGCCCGGGCGACCTGCTGCTCACCATGGGCGCGGGCGACGTCACCAACCTCGGCCCCGAAATTCTCAAGCACCTCGCGAACGTTGCCTCCAACGTCTGACGTACGCCGAGCGGGAGTCGTGATGAGCTACGAGATCGAGAAGACCGAGGCCGAGTGGCGCGCCCAGCTCAGCCCCGAGGAGTACCACGTGCTCCGCGAGGCGGGCACCGAGCGCCCCTTCGTCGGCGAGTACACCGACACCAAGACGGTCGGCGTCTACGGCTGCCGCGCCTGCGGGGCTGAGCTGTTCAGCTCCGAGACCAAGTTCGACAGCCACTGCGGCTGGCCGTCCTACTACGCGCCGCTGGCCGAGGACCGTGTCGAGTACATCGAGGACACCTCGCTCGGCATGCGCCGGGTCGAGGTGCGCTGCGCCCGTTGCGGCGGGCACCTGGGGCACGTCTTCGAGGGCGAGGGCTACGGCACCCCGACCGACCAGCGCTACTGCATCAACAGCATCTCGCTGACGCTGAAGCCGGCCGAGTAGCACGACGCCGGAGGGCCCGGGAGACGAGGCGGTTTCCAGCGATCGTCGCCCGGGCCTTCCGGCTATCCGGCCAGCGGCGCGAAGCGGACCGGGAGGTGGACCAGGGCGCGGTGGAACGGGCCCGGACGCCAGAGCAACTCCCCTGCCGGAGTGGCGAGTTCGAGGTCGCTGAGGCGGCTGGTGAGCTGTTCGATGGCGGTGATGGCGATCAGCAGGGCCGGGTCCCGGGCGGGGCAGGCGTGCGGGCCGGCCGCCCAGGCCAGGTGGGCGCTCTCGCCGCTGCGCAGTTCGCCGCCGTCGGTGGGCGGCGCGGCCTGGGAGTTGGCGGCCGCGTACGAGACCAGCACCAGGGAGCCGGCCCTGATCTCGCGGCCGTGGAAGGTGATGTCGTAGCGCGGGTAGTGGGCCGAGAGGTTGGCCATCGGCGGCTCGTGCCACAGCACCTCGTCGATCGCCTGGTGGGCGGTCATCGCGCCGCCGAACAGCGAGCCGGCGTAGCGGGCGTCGGTGAGCAGGCGCAGCAGGGCGTTGCCGATCAGGTTGGTGGTCGGCTCGTGCCCGGCGATCAGGGTCAGGGTGATCTGCCGGATCACCTCGTCGTCGTCCAGCCCGACCGGATGGGTGACGAACCAGGAGGCGAGGTCGTGCCGGGGGCGCTCGCGGCGCTCGGCGACCATCGCGGTGACCACCGCGACGAGCTTGCCGTACGCGGCGCCGGCCCGGGCAGTGGACTCGATCAGTCCGGTGATCGCGGCCACCACGTCGGCGTGCTGCTCCTCGGGCACGCCGAACCAGGTGGTGAGCACGAACGCGGGCAGCTGGCGGGCGTACTCGGCGATCAGGTCGGCGTGGCCGACGGCGGCGAAGCGGTCGATCAGCTGGTGGGCGGCCTCGGCGACCTGGCGCTGCAACCGGTGCGGCTCGAACAGGGCGAGGCCGTCGGTGATCACCGCGCGGTAGCGGGCGTGCGTCGCGCCGTCGCTGAACAGGGCGGTGGGACGGTAGCCGAGCACCGGCAGCAGCGGGGAGTCCGGCGGGACGGTCGCCTGCCAGGCGCGGGAGTCCTTGGAGAAGGTGTCGGTGTCGCGCAGCAGGTCCAGGGCGGCCTGGTAGTCGGTGACCAGCAGGGCCTCGACGCCGGGGGCGATCTCCACCGGGGCCACCGCGCCGTGGCGGCGCAGCCGCTCGTACACCAGTTGCGGGTCCGCGGCGAAGACCGGCCCGTAGATCGGGGTCGGTCGGGTCTCGACGGTCACGGGCGCTCCCGGGGGTCGGTGGAGGCGGCGGGCAGGGTGTCGAGGACGTGCTCGGCCAGGGCGATCAGCGCGTCGAGGCTGCTCCCGCGCTCGCGCGCGTCGCACAGCAGCAGCGGGGTCGCGGCGTGCAGGTCCAGGTGGGCGCGCAGTACCTCGGTCGGGTGTTCCGGGGAGTCCGGGAAGCGGTTGACGGCGACGGCGTACGGCAGTCCCTGCTCCTCGACCATGTCCATGATCTCGAAGGAGTCGGCCAGCCGGCGGGTGTCGGCGAGCACCAGGGCGCCCAGGGCGCCGCGGGCGATGTCCTGCCAGAGCGGGAAGAAGCGGCGCTGGCCGGGGGTGCCGAACATGTAGAGCACCGTGTTGCCGGGCAGGGTGAGCCGGCCGAAGTCCACCGCGACGGTGGTGGTGGACTTCTCGGGCAGTCCGGCCAGGTCGTCCACCGGCCGTCCGGTCTCGGTCATCGCCTCCTCGGTGTGCAGGGTGGCGATTTCGGAGAGGGTGCGGATCAGGGTGGTCTTGCCGACCCCGAACGGGCCGGCGACCAGCAGTTTCATCAGCGTCTGGTCCCGGTCGGGCAGGTAGCCCACCCGGCTGGGCCGGTCATTCGGCCGGTCATCCGGGCTACCGGAGGGCACGGAGTCCAACGAGGAGCCTCTCGACGATGGAGCGGTCGGTCTGCTGGGCGCGCGGGATCGGCGCGCGGGCGTGCAGGCAGCCCGCCTCGACCAGGTCGGCCGCGAGGAAGACGGTGGCGCTGACCGGCAGGCGCAGGTGCGCGGCGGCCTCCACCACGGTCAGTGCGCCGGGGTGCAGCAGTTCCCAGAGCCGACGGTGTTCGGGTTCGAGACCGGTCGGCGGTTCGGCGCGGTCGGCCCGGTCGGCGAACAGGACGGTCAGCCGCTCGAAGCCTTCGGTGCCGGGGCGGCTGCGGCCGCCGGTGGCGAGGTAGGCGGGCACCATCCGCCTGCGGGGGACGGCGGTCATGACCCGGGGGTGGTGCCCGGCGAACCGACACCTGGCGCTCCGGCACCCCGCGTCCCGGCGGCCTGCTGCCGGGAGGGGCTGGCGAGCGCGCGGCCCAGCGCCGCGACCTGGAGCTGCATCTGGTAGGCCACGTTGCCGAGTTGCGCGTCCGGAGTGGTGAACACGGCGAGCGAGGTGTTCTCCCCGGCGGGGACGACGATCGCGTAGCCGAGGTCGGACTCCACCACGGTCTGGGCCAGCCGCGGCCGCTCGGTGTCGGTGAACGCGGTGGTGAAGGCGCGGGCCGCGGCGTGCACGGTGGCCGTCATCGCGGCGACCCGCTCGGCGGAGGCCCGGCCGAGGCCGTCGGAGGCGCCCTCGACGAGGCCGTCACCGGTGGCGACCACCGCGTGCAGCACCCCCGGCAGCTCCAGCAGCGGGTTCAGCACCCAGGAGATCTCGTCGGTGGCGGTCGGGCTGGGCGAGCTGCTCACTGCTCGGCTCCTTCTAAGGTCGGTCCGGTGGTGTGCTCACCGGTTTCGCGGCCGGCGGTGGTGCCGCCGGTGCTGACGCTCTCGCCGGTGCCGGTGGACCGGTCGGCTTCGCCCGGTGCACGGGTCCCACTGGTCGTACGGCCGTCACCGGTCGTACGGGGCATATCGGTGGTGCGGTTCCCTGCGCTCCCGCCGGCGGCCTGCACGTCGGCGGCCTGCACGTCGGCGGCCTGCGCTGCGGCGGCCCGGCCGGAGCCGGTGCCCCGTTGCAGCGCCTGCCAGTGGGCGGCGGCCTGCTCGGGGCTGCGGACGTAGGGCGCGGGCCGGCCCGGGGACACCGCGCCCGGGCCCGCGCCCGGGCCGGCCCCCGGCTCCTCGGCCGTGAGCGGACGGCGGCGCCGCCGGCTGGGCAGCCCGCTGCCGTCCCCGCCCTGGACCGCGCCCGCGCCCGGGTCGGGCACCACGTGGATGGTCGGCGCCGGGTTCGGGCCGGGCTGGTGGTGGCGGTCGGCGAGCAGCGGCCCGTCCTGCTCGTCGGCGTCGCGCATCGGCGGGACGGCCGCGACGGCGGGCGCGTGCGCCGGACCGCTGCCGGCCCGCAGCGGCAGCGGGGTGAGCACCGACAGCTGCTGCTCGTCGTCCACCACCGTCACCAGCGCGGCCGGGATGCGCAGGATGGTCCGCATGCCGCCGTACGGCGAGGGCTCGATGTGGCAGGCGAAGCCGTACTGGCGGGCCAGCTTGCCGACCACCGCGAACCCGGTCTTGGGCGGGTTGCCGAGCTCGGTGAGCAGCACGTCCGGCGGGCCGGCCAGCAGTCGGCGGGCCCGTCGCAGCTGGTCCTCGTCCATGCCGATGCCGCTGTCGTCGATGATCACCAACGCGCCGCGGCCGCCCTGCTGGACGGTGACCGGGACGTCCGTCTCGGGGTGGGAGTACGAGGTGGCGTTGGCGAGCAGTTCGGCGATGGCGATGGCGATCGGCTCGGCGGCCCGGGCGACCACGGCCAGCCGCTGCTCGCGCAGGTGGTTGGCGACCTTGATCCGGGCGTAGCCGGGCACCCGGGAGAGCGCACCGACGACCACCTCGGCGAGCGGGGAGTCGGTCCGGGCCAGGCCCGGCCAGGCCTCGCAGAGCACGGCGACGGTCTGGATCCGGCGCAGCGCGACCTCGTTGCGGAAGTCGACCTCCAGCAGCCGGGGGTCGTCGTTGTCGTGCTGGAGCTGCTGGACCAGGCTCTGGATCTGGTACAGCAGGGTCTGGATCCGGGAGGTGGCACCGCGCATGGCGGCCCGGGCGGCGGCGTCGACCCGCTCGCGCTCGTCGGCGAGGGCCGCGGTGACGGCGTCCAGGACGGACTGCAGCGCCCGGACGCCCTCGGGGCCGACGGCCTGCGCGTCCAGCGGGCCGACCAGCGGGGCGTTGGCGTGGGTCAGCCGCACGGCGGTGGCGGCGACCCGCTCCTGGGCGAGGTGGCCGATCTCGGCGAGCAGCGCGGTGGAGTTCCGCTCGGCGGCGGCGAGCCGGGCTTCGGCCTCCTCGGCCCGGGCGGTCGCCTCCGCGGCCAGGGCGCGCGCGGCCTCGCCCTGCTGTTCGGCGTCGCCCACGGCCCGGCGGGCCTCCCGGGTGCGCTCCTCGGCCCGTCGGGCCTGCTCCACGGACTGCCGGGCGGCCTCCCGGGCCTCGGTCAACTCCCCTTCCGCCAGGGCGAGTCTGTCCTCCACGGTGCGGGTCCGCTGCTCGCCGTGGCCGAGGGCGGCCTCGGCGGCCGCCGCCCGGTTGACGGCCCTGGCCCGGCCGCGGGCGAGCACGACCGTGGCCGCGGCGGCGACCAGCGCCAGGGCGATCAGCGCGATCTGCGTCATCGGTGTCCTCGGGTGTCCTCGCTGGTTGGCCCGGGCCGTCGCCCGGTGTTCGGTTCCTGTCGGTGGTCCGGGCGGGGCACCGGGGTCGGTTGCCGCCGCGGTGCCGGCCGCTGCCCGGTGTCAGCTCCGGCCGGGGCGCGGGTGCGGGACGCGGTCGGCGTCCTCGGCCAGTTCTCGGGCCACCATGGCGACCTGGCCCATGGCGTCCAGGATGCCGGGCAGCTCGGAGCCGTCAAGGTGCCGGTACTCGGCCGCGACGGTGAGCACCAGCCGCTCGGGCAGGCCGAGTTCGGGGTGGCGCTGCTCGGCGATCACCCGCCGGGCGGCGTCCAGCGCGGGTATCCCGGCGGCGTGCAGGGCGTGGGCGCGCTCGCGGACGTACTCCAGGTAGCCGATGTGCTCCCGGACGCCGTCGCGGTCCAGCACCGGGCCGTGGCCGGGGACGAAGATCTCCGCGCCGGTGGCCAGGGCCTGCTCGCAGGCGCCGATGACGTTCTCCAGCGGGCCGGCCCAGTGCGAGGGGTGGTCGCCGGGCTGCTCGGGGGTGGAGGAGAAGATCACGTCGCCGGTGAACACCGCGCGCTGGTGCGGGAGGTGGACCATGAGGTCCCCGCCCGTGTGGGCGGCGGGCAGGCTGGTGATCCGCACCGGGTAGCGGCCGACCTTCAGCTCCAGCTCTCCGGTGAAGACGGTGTCGGGGTGCACCGGTTCGGTGCTGGACCAGTCGAACCGGCCGAAGTGCTCGCGAAGGTAGCCGCCGAGCGGGGAGTCCGGGTCGCTGTTGGTGAGCAGCGCGTGCTGCTGCTGCGGGGTGGGCTCCCAGTGGATGTGCTCCAGCGCCTCACGGGTGGCGATCACTTCGGCGTCGGGAAGCACCCCGGCGCCCCACAGGTGGTCGCCGTTGGCGTGGGTGACGACCACCCGGTCGATGTTCACCCCGGTGGGCAGCAGGCGCCTGCTGGCGGCCAGGAACTCCCCGGCCAGCGAGGGGTCGTACGGGGTGTCGATCCAGAGCGCGGTGGTCTCGGAGGCCAGCAGGCCGCAGTTGGCCAGGCCCCAGCCCCGTTTCGGGGGGAGCCACACGTACAGGTCCTCGGCAATCGCGCTCACGTTCGCACGGTTGATCGTCATGCGCGCGATTATGCCCATGTTGTGTCAGGGATGGGGCAAAACCGCTACGGACAGCCGGAGTTAGTGCCCCGGTCTCTCCCGCCCTGTCCTGATTCGTACTGCGCGGTCGAGTCCAGTCGTCTCACACCTCGGGACGACTGGTGGACACTTCACCCCTGAACCCGGACGGGACGTCGGACCGCGGCGCGGGCAGGACCCGGCAGACCTCGACCGTGACGTCCACGGTGTCCAGTCCGATCACCCGACCCTCCACCGCGACGAACCCCTTCTCCCCCGAGCGGAACAGCGCCGCCAGCGAAGAGCTCCGGCTCGCCGAGGTCAGCGCCTCCACCGCCATCGCGGAACCGAAGGCGAACACCCCGCAGAGCACCACGCAGGGCGCGCGCCGGGGCGTGTGGGTGACGAAGATGAACCCGTGGTCGCGGATCAGCTCCCCCGCCGGGCCGTACAGCGACTCGAAGGTCATCCCGCCCCAGCGGGCGCGGGCCTCGTCCGGGTACTCGATGGTGAAGTCCGGGAACACCGCCTCCAGCACCCCGCCGGAGTACGAGTTGACGCTCGGCCCGCCGATCGAGAAGGTCGGCATCCGCGGATCCTGCGCCCCCGCCACCACCAGCTCGATCGTCGCCTTCCGGTTGACCTTCCGCAGCAGGTCGGTCAGTTCCGCTATCGCCCTGGCCTCGGCCATCGGCACGAACAGCACGTTCTTCGGCCCACGGCTGGTCAGCTGGCAGCCGTCCGCGGTGAAGGCGAACTCCGCCACCTCCAGGCTCGGAATGACGATCTGGACCCGGCCGTACGGCGCCAGCAGCGCCCGCAGGAAGCCGTAGCGCAGGAGGAGTCTGGTACGGGCGAGGGAACGGGCCGCGAGAAAACCCATCACGGCCGGAACGGATGCGATCAGCACCTGGAGCAGGATCTCCATATGATCCCCCCGGGGGAAGACTCGACCACGAACTGTGCGCCCTGGTTAAGTCCCCGCCCGTGGCCGAAAATACCCCCGTCCGGCGATTCGGAGCGTAGCGGTCTTCGCACCGAACGTCACACCAGGCGCTTGATCCCCTTGCGCTCCCCCGCGCAGCGCTCGTACCCGAGCCAGGAGTTGACCGCCAGCATCGGCGCGTTGGTGGTGTCGTTGCTGGTGTACGCCCGCCGGTAGCCGGCCGCCGCGGCGAGCCGCAGCGACTCCAGCTTGGCCAGCCGCGCCAGGCCGCGGCCGCGGAAGTCCCGGCGGCAGGCGGTGAACGCGGACCAGTAGCGGTCCTCCCCGTCGGTCTGCGCCCTGGTGAAGGCGGCCGGCTCGCCGTCCACCACGGCCACTACCGTCAGCCCCAGGTCCAGGTCCGGCCGGGCCCAGTCGGCCTTCAGCCACTCCTCGTACTCCAGGGCGTCCATCTCGACCTCGCCGGGTTCGTCCCGGATCGCGTCCGCCTCCACCACGAACAGCGGGCGCGGATCGTCCGCCCAGTCGGTGGCCGGGCGCAGCTCGACGCCGGCCGGCCGTACGGGCGCCTGCGGCAGCGGCAGCGTGAGGTCCCGGCCGCCGAACTGGGCGCTGCGCCCGATCTCGTAGCCCCGGGCGGCGCCGAAGGCCAGGGAGGCGGGCTCGTCGTCCAGCCAGGTGTGCATTTCCGTCACCCCGTGGCCGGACAGGTGCCGTTCGGCCGCGGCCAGCAGGGCGGTGGCCGCGCCGCGCCGCCGGAACTCGGGCAGCACGCTGCCGTTGGCGTAGCCGATGCCGGTGGTCGACGTCCCGAGCGCCACCGCGCAGCGCACCCCGCCGACCACCCGGCCGCCCGACTCGGCGACGAAGGTGCGGAAGTGCTGTCCGGAGTCCTGCAGGGCGTTCAGCCAGAGCAGGGCCTCGGCGGTCATCACCAGGTGTTCGCGCCCGGCCCGGTGGGCGGCCGCCACCGCCTCGGCGTCCTCGGGGCGGAAGTCACGGATCGTCAGTGCAGTCGTCGTCATGAATTCCCACGCTATCCGCTGCCGTCGGCCGACCGCCTCCGGTTTTCCGCCCCCACCCGGCACCCCGCCCGCGGAGATCGTCCCGGTCGGAGGCCGGAGCCCCCGACCACCAGGACGGCAAGCTCAAATAATGCTCTGAGAAGACCGGCTGAGGCTTGGCAGCCACCCCGCCCGGGGACATCCTCAGCAACACGGCCGCGCGGTCCTGGCGACGACGCCCGCACCGCCCGACGGCCTCCCCACCCAGCCCTCCGAAGGGGGCGAAACCGATGACTTCCCCTGCCTCCGCGCCCCGACCCGGAACTGGGCCTGGAACCGGGACCGCGCTCGGCGTCGGCCTCGGCTGGCGCAGCGAGATCGACACCGTGGTCGAGCGCCAACCCGGCCTGGACTGGGTCGAGGTGGTCGCCGAGAACGTCTGCCCCGACCACCTGCCCACCTCGCTCACCGTGCTGCGCGAGCGCGGCGTCACCGTCGTCCCGCACGGCGTCGGCCTCGGCCTCGGCGGCGCCGGGGTGCCCGATCCCGAGCGGCTCGGCATGCTCGCCGAGACGGCGCTCGCCCTCGGCTCCCCACTGGTCACCGAGCACCTGGCCTTCGTCCGGGCCGGCGGCCTGGAGGCCGGGCACCTGCTGCCCGTGCCCCGCACCCGGGACTCGCTGCGGGTGATCGCCGAGAACGTCCGGATCGCCCAGGACCAGCTGCCGGTGCCGCTCGCCCTGGAGAACATCGCCACCCGACTCGCTTGGCCGGAAGACGAGTTCACCGAGGGTGAGTTCCTCGCCGAACTGGTCGCGCGGACCGGCGTCCGACTGCTGGTCGACGTCGCCAACCTGCACACCAACCGGGTCAACCTCGGCATCGACCCGGCCGCCGAACTCGACCACCTGCCGCTGGAGGCCCTCGCCTACGTGCACGTCGCCGGCGGCACCCTGGTCGACGGCGTGTGGCACGACACCCACGCCCACCCCGTCACCGAACCGGTGCTGGAGGTCCTGGCCGAACTCTGCGCGCGGGTCGCACCGCCCGGCGTCCTGCTGGAACGGGACGCCGCCTTCCCGCCGCCCTCCGAGCTGGCCGGTGAACTGGACGCCATCCGCCGGGTGCTGGAGGGGAGCACCCCGCGATGAACGACCTGGACCACGGCGAGCGCACCACCGGCATCGCCCGGGAGCGCCTGGCCCGGCGGCAGGAGGAGCTGCTGGCCGCCCTGGTGGCCGGCGGGTCCGTCCCGCCCGGCTTCGACCCGGACCAGGTCCGCGCCCAGTCCACCGGCCTCGCCGCCAAGCGGCGCGACACCACCGCGAAGATCGTCCCCGACCTGCCCCGCCTGCTCGGCTCGCAGTACGGGCCGCTCTTCCTCGACTACGCCCGCACCCACCCGCAGACCGGCGGCTACCGTGCCGACGCCCGGGCCTTCGCCGCGTGGGTGCTCACCGACGGCGGCCCGCCCGCCGACGACCACCGCCGCGCCCTGGAGCCGTGGCTCCGGCAGGCGCCGGAGCAGGCCGAGCGGGGCGAACGGCCATCCGGCCCGCTCGCCCGCCTGGCCCGGGCCCTGCGCGGCCGCTGACCCAATCCACACCTCGGGGGAACCGCCCATGTGGCACAACAGCTACTTCTTCGTCCCTGCCGTCCTGCTGGCCGCGGCCGGCCTGTACGCGGCCCGGACCCACCAGCGGGTCCGGCACGTCCCGCACCCGAAGGGCCTGCCCGGCCGGGGGCTGCCGTTGCTGGACACCGCCTTCCTGGCCGGCGGCCCCGGCCGGGTCGTCGACACCGCGCTGGTCCGGATGCACCTCGCCGAGCAGATCGTGATCAACCGCGCCGGCCTGGTCACCCTCACCGGCGCCAAGCCGTACGACGCCGTCGACCAGGCGGTCCACGACGCCGTCGGCGCCGCCGGCAGCCGCGAACTCGGCGCCCTGCGCCGGACGGTGATGCGCTCCGCCGCCGTCGAGGAGATCGGCGACCGGCTCGCCGACCGCGGCCTGATGCGCCGCCCCGAGCGGCTGCAGCGGGCCCGCACCGCCCGCCGGCTGCTCTGGCTCGCGATGCTCGACGTCGTGGTATTCGCCGTGCTCGCCCTGCTGCTCGACGACCACGAGGCCCTCCACGAGCGTCCCGACCTCCTGATCCCGGGCTTCCTGCTGCTCCTCGGCGCCGTCACCCTGGCCGCCACTTCCCCGGCCAAGGGCCGGATCACCCCCGCCGGGCAGCGCCAGCTCACCCTGATGCAGGGCGGCACCCCGTGGACGCCCAGCTCGGGCGTCTCGCCCCGGCTGACGGGCGGCGCGATGCTGGGTGCGGTCGCGCTCGGCGGGCTGGCCGCGGCAGCGCTGGACGACCAGGAGCTGGTGGCCGCGATGCTGGCCGCGGCGGCCGAGGAGGAGGCGGTGCGACAGGCCCAGGCGTCCTCGTCCGCGTCGTCGTCCTCCTCGTCCTCATCCTGGTCGGGCGGCTACTCCTGCGGCGCCGCCGACTCCGGCTCCACCCACCACCACTCCTGCGGCTCCTCGCACCACTCCTCGTGCGGCTCCTCGCACTCCAGCAGCTGCGGCTCCTCCTCCAGCTGCGGCTCCTCGTCGTCCAGTTGCGGTTCGAGCTGCGGGAGCAGCTGCGGCGGATCCTGACGTCACAGTTCGGTATCGCGGCCCGGCAAGCCGTTCCCCGCACGACGGCCCCAGGCATACAACAAGCCCATGTGGTTGCTGTTCCTGATACCGGCCTGTGTCACGGCGGTGCTCTCCTGCCTCCGGCTGGTGCGGATGACCGCCACCGCCGACGCCCTCGCCGACCAGGACCGGCTGCGCCCGCCGGAGGCCGTCGGCATTGGGCTCTACGAGACGGCCTACCTGGCCGGCGGCCCGGACCGGGTGGTGGAACTCGCCCTCGTCCTGATGGCCGGCCGCGGCCGGCTGCACCTCGCGCACACCGGGTGGACCACCGTGGTCGACCCCAAGGGCCGCAGCCGCCTGGAACGTGCCGTCGTCGCCACCGTCGGCCCCGACGGCCAGTGCCGTACGGACGAGCTGCGCCGGGCGATGGCCGAGCACCCCACCGTGCTGGAGATCGGCGCCCGCCTGGCGCTGGCCGGCCTGGCCACCCCGGCCCTGGTCCAGCGCAACACCGTCGTGGTGGTCCGCCAGGTGCGGCACGCGATGCTGCTGACCCTGGTGCTGCTCGCCGCCTCACTGTCCGTCAGCGGCTTCTCCGGCGGTGACACCGTCGCCCCGCTCGCCTGGTTCTCGCTGCCGCTGGTGCTCACCGCGGGCACCCTGCTGATGGCCCGGGTGGACGTCTACCCGTACACCCGCTGGGCCTCGCCGATCGGCCAGGAGGTGCTGCGCGAGGTCCGACCGGCCCGTCAGCACGGCCTCGCCGACGACGAGGAGCGCGAACTGCTCACCGCCGTCGCCATGAACGGCCCCGCCGTCCTCCCCGACGCCCGCCTGCGCGCCGCCCTGCGCCCCCACCGGGGCTGAGCTCCCCGGGAACCACCGGAGGCCGGCTCCCCCGTCCGAGCAGCGGGGGGAGCCGGCCTCCGTACGGGCGCGGGTGGGATCAGACCAGGCCGTTCAGCAGCTCGCTCACCGGCTTGCGGCGGCCGGTGAAGAACGGCACCTCCTCGCGGACGTGCATCCGGGCCCGGGAGGCGCGCAGGTCGCGCATCAGGTCGACGATGCGGTGCAGCTCGTCCGCCTCGAAGGCGAGCAGCCACTCGTAGTCGCCGAGCGCGAAGGAGGCCACCGTGTTGGCCCGCACGTCCGGGTAGCCGCGGGCCTGCATGCCGTGCTCGGCCAGCATCGCGCGCCGGTCCTCGTCGGGCAGCAGGTACCAGTCGTACGAGCGGACGAACGGGTACACGCAGACGTAGTCGCGCGCGCGCTCGTCGGCGAGGAACGCCGGGATGTGCGACTTGTTGAACTCGGCAGGGCGGTGCAGGGCCATGTTCGACCAGACCGGCTCCAGCTGGCGGCCCAGGCCGGTGCGGCGGAAGCGGTTGTACGCCTCCTGGAGGTCGTCCGAGTCCTCGGCGTGCCACCAGACCAGGATGTCGGCGTCCGCCCGCAGCCCGGACACGTCGTACGTGCCGCGGACCGTCACGTCCTTGGCGGCGAGCTGGGCGAACAGCTCGTCCACCTCGGCGGCGAGGGCCGTGCGGTCCTCGGGCAGCGCGCCCTTGAGCTTGAACACCGACCACATGGTGTAGCGGATGACCTGGTTCAGGTCGCGCGCCTTCTTCTTCTCGGGCTGCTGCTCCGGCTCCCGCTCAACGCTCTCAGTCATGCGCCCATTGTCCTCTCCGTGGAACCTTCCCCGGTCGCCGGGGTCAACAGTTTGTCGACGGCCGCCGCCGCGGCGGCCGCCGAGGCGATGCAGGCCGGGATCCCCACCCCGTCGTAGGCGGCGCCGCACAGCGCCAGCGCCCCCACCGCCTCCGCCGCCGCCCGCACCCGGGCCACCCGGTCCAGGTGGCCCACCGGGTACTGCGGCAGGCCGGCCGTGAACCGCGACACGAAGGTGTCGTACGGCCGGGCGGTCAGACCGATCGCCTCCTCCAGGTCCGCCAGCGAGCGGGCCACCAGCTCCTCGTCCGGCAGCTCCAGCACCTCGTCCTCGCGGTGGCGGCCCAGCGAGGTGCGCAGCAGGAACGCGTCCGGGGCGGAGCGCTCCAGCCAGCCCCACTTGTTGGAGGAGAAGGTCGAGGCCTTGATCCGGCGGCCGTCCACCGGCGGCACCAGGAAGCCGCTGCCGGCGGGCGGCTCGGGCAGGTCGGCACGGCGGAACGCCAGGGTCACCAGTGCCATGCCGGCGTACTCGACGGTGTCCAGTTCGACGGCCGCCGCCGGGGCGTCCGCGCGCAGCAGCCGGGCCGCGGCCGGCGCCGGGACGGCCAGCACCACGGCGTCCGCGGTCAGCACCTCGCCACCGGCCACCACCCGCCAGCCCTCGGGGGTGCGGCGCAGCTCCTCCACCGGGGTGTCGGTGCGCAGGTCCACGCCCGCCTCGACGCAGGCCGCGGCGACCGCCTCCGGCAGGGTGCCGAGGCCGCCCCGCAAGCCCTGGAACACCGGGGTGCCGACCACCTGCGGCCGGGAGGCCAGCTCGTGCACCCCCTCGACCAGCGAGCCGCCGCCCCGGGCGATCGGCAGCAGCTGCGGCACGGCGGCGCGCAGCGAGATCTCGTCGGCGCGCCCGGCGTAGACGCCGCCCAGCAGCGGCTCGACCAGCCGGTCCACCACCTCGCGGCCCAGCCGGTCGGCGACGTAGCGGCCGATCGCAACGTCCGTCCCGACATCGGTGGTCCGCTCGCTGCGGGCGCGCTCCAGGCCCTCGGCGGTGAGCACCCCGGAAGCGGCCAGCGCCTCCAGGTCACCGGGGACGCCCATCACCTGCCCGCCGGGCAGCGGCCGCAGCGCGCCACGGGTCCAGATCGCCGCCTTCGCGGTGGTCGGCGGCTCCAGCTCCTCCCCCAGCCCGACCGCCCGCGCCAGCTCCACGGCCTCCGGCCGCCGCGCCAGCACCGACTCGGCCCCGAGGTCCACCCGGACCCCGCCGACCTCTCCGCCCCACAGCTTCCCGCCGACCCGCCCGGACGCCTCCAGCACCGTCACCCGCGCCCGCGCCGAGCCCCCGGCCGCCCCGCTCAGGAAGGCAGCCGCTGCCAGCCCCGCGATCCCACCACCGACGACGACGACCTGTGCATCCGACATGCTTCGCAGTCTCGCAGGTCTTTACGCGGAACCCTCAATCCGCTGCACGACCGCTGTTGGGCACCAGCCCGTCCAGGTCGATCTCGATCGGGAAAGGCACCCGGCGTTCGAGCCTGCCCCGGAAGACCCCAGCTGGGGCATAGGAAGAGGTCGCGTGCTCCAGCTCGAAGACGTGCGCCACCGGCAGGCCGTCCTCCTCCTCGACGATCCAGTAGTGGGGGATGCCGGCCTCGGCGTACTTGCGAAGCTTGACCGTACGGTCGCGGTGCACTGACTCCGGGGAGACGACCTCGACGACGAGGGCCAACCTCATCGGGAGTGAACTGGGTGCGATCGGTGCGATGAGCTGCAGCTTAGGGTGTGTGCCATGGAACCGATCGTGGTGAGCGCCTGTCTGGCCGGGGTGCCCTGCCGGTACGACGGGCGGGCGAAGACCTCTGCGGACGCCGTGCGGCTGGTGGAGGAGGGGCGGGCGGTCGTGGTCTGCCCGGAGGGGGCGGGCGGGTTGCCGACGCCGCGGCCGGCGGCGGAGATCGTGGGCGGGGACGGGGCGGACGTGCTGGACGGGCGGGCGCGGGTGGTGGACGCGACCGGGGCCGACTGCACCGCGGAGTTCCTGGCCGGGGCCCGGGCGGCGCTGGCGGCGGCGCAGGGGGCGGGGGCGCGGCGGGCGGTGCTGATGGCGCGCAGCCCGTCCTGCGGATGCGGGCAGGTGTACGACGGGACGTTCTCCGGGGAGCTGCGGCCCGGGGACGGGGTGACGGCGGCGCTGCTGCGGCGGGCCGGGATCGAGGTCACCGCCGGTCAGGCCTGAGCCCGTGGCCGTCCCGCCGCCGAGCTGTGACGGACTCGCGATCTCCCGGGCTGGTCCGCGCGACCGGCTCTCCCGTCCAATGGTGAGGAATGCCAACGGACTTGGGGAGGGGCCCGGGAATGGGACGACAGGCGAAGGCCGGAGCGCTGGGGGCGGCGGTGGCCGCGGCGCTGCTGCTGGTCGGGGGTTGCAGCGCGGGCGGAGCGGGGGATTCGGCGAGGAACGACTCGGCCGCGGCAACGGCGAAACAGGCCGGTCAGGGCGGCGGGGCGGCCGCGCCGGCTCCGGCGAACGCCCAGGCCTCCGGTGCCCCGGCGGCGTCCGGGGTGTCTCCGGTCGCCGACACCCGACTGATCTCGTACACCGCACAGCTCACCCTGCGCACCAAGGACGTTTCGCAAGTGCTGGCCAAGGCGCGGGACTTGACCAGCACCTCGGGCGGCTACGTGGGCGGCGAGTCGGTCAGCGGCAGCGGCACGGACGAGTCCGGCCAGCTGACGCTCAGGATCCCGTCCGCCGCCTACCAGCGGACACTGGACCAGCTGGCTGCCCTGGGCGAGGTGGTGTCCCGCAAGAGCCAGGCGGACGACCTGACCCAGCAGGTCGCGGACGTGGCGAGCCGGGTGCAGACCCAGCAGGCGAGCGTGGACCGGGTGCGCGCACTGATGGCGGAGGCCAAGACGCTGAGCGACATCACCTCGCTGGAGGGCGAGTTGAGCCGCCGCGAGGCGGACCTGGAGTCGCTGCAGAAGCAGCAGAAGGAGCTGGCCGCCCGGACCTCGTACTCCACCGTGACCCTGGACGTCCGCCGCGACGCCGTGGCACCCGCGCCGACCGCGACGCCGCAGGAGGAGCAGGGTTTCGGCGATTCGGTCGGTTCCGCGCTCGGCGGCGGCTGGCACGTGCTGCTGACAATCGTGCGGGCACTGGCGGTGGCGCTGGCCGCGCTGGCGCCGTTCCTGCTGGTGCTGGGCGTCCCGGCGGCGCTGGTCCACCGGTACTGGCGCCGGACCCGCTCCCACCCCGGCGCTCCCGCCGCCCCCGGTGACGCCGGCGAGGCCGACGAGGAGTGACCCGCACGTCGGGTGGCGGGGCCCCCGCGCCCGGGGGCCCGCCCCCGCGGGACGTCAGCGCGTGGGCCACCGCGGTGTGGGCCTAAGCGCGT